>JBFHXL010000001.1:0-26983 GCA_041599035.1 Thiobacillus sp.
CACGCCGTCAAATACGGCGTCACCCGCGATTTCGTGCTGGGACTGCGCGGCGTCACCGGCAGCGGCCAGGAAATCCGCACCGGCTGCCGCACCACCAAGGGCGTCACCGGCTACGACCTCACCCGTCTGCTGGTCGGCTCCGAAGGCACGCTTGCCCTCATCACCGAAGCGACTTTGAAACTGCTGCCCGCCCCGGAAGCCGTCGCCTCCCTGCGCGTGTGCTACGCCAGCAATCGCGCCGCGCTCGACGCCGTCAGCCGCGTCATGCACCAGGCCGTCGTACCCTGCGCGCTCGAATTCATGGACCATCGTTCCATCGAGGCGATCCGCCCGACCGGCGCCGCCGACGACCTGCCCCCCGGCACGCGCGCCCTGCTGATGGTCGAGGCCGACGGCGTGACGCAGGATCTGCCGCGCCAGATCGCCGCGCTGGAGCAGGCGCTGAACGGCGAAGGCCTGCTCGAGATGCGCAGCGCGTTCGCACAGGAAGACATCCAGCGGCTGTGGGCCGCGCGCAAATCACTGTCGCTGGCGGTCAAGCGCATCGCCCCGCTCAAGATGAACGAAGACGTGGTGGTGCCGGTGTCGCGGCTCGCCGATTTTGTCGACTTCATCGACCAGACCGCCCGCACCCATCAGCTGGCCGTGGTTTCGTTCGGTCACGCCGGAAACGGCAACCTGCACATCAATTTCATGGTGCACCCAGAAGACAAGGATGAAATGACGCGTGCGCATATCGCGCTCGATTCCCTGATGCAGCAGGTTCTGGCGCTGGGCGGCACGCTTTCCGGCGAACATGGCATCGGCACCGAAAAGCGCCGCTTCATCTCGCGCGAAATCGACCCCGACACGCTTGCGCTGATGCGCAGCATCAAGCACCTGTTCGATCCGCAGCAGCTGCTGAACCCGGGCAAGGTTTTTCCTGATTGATGTCGGCGTTGATGCTTTACAAGCGCCCAATCCATGTATAGAATGCGCGGCTTCGTTGGGGGTATAGCTCAGCTGGGAGAGCGCTTGCATGGCATGCAAGAGGTCAGCGGTTCGATCCCGCTTACCTCCACCAACAAGCCGGAATAACGATGCACAAACTTGGCGTCATCACCACACTGCTGGGGTTGATACTGAGCGTCGTGGGACTGGTGGTTGGATTTTGGAAAATGCTGAATGGCAGTGAGAATGCCGAAGTCTGGATCTCGCTGATACCATTGGGTTTCGTCGGTCTGTTTCTCGGCGTCACCCTGACGCAGCTTTTCAATAAACGAGACGACGCAAGTCGTGGTAGTAAAAGTTGACGGTTCGCGCCGTCGTCCGGGTCCCCATCGTCTAGAGGCCTAGGACATCGCCCTTTCACGGCGGTAACCGGGGTTCGAATCCCCGTGGGGACGCCATAGTCATATGGTTATCCGGCCTTGTGCCGGGTAAAGCTGATAGTTGTACTGCAAAGGCCGGAGCCCAAAAGGCTCCGGCCTTTGTTTTTCCAGAAAACGCCAGGGTTTTTGCGCCATCCCGCACTACCGGCGCAAACACAATGTCACCCTCAAGCAGCTCTCCAAGTGCTTTGCGGGCCGTAGCGACATCGCCAAGCATCAATCCCCGGAAGTCCGTCATCCTTGATGTCAGAAGCATCCTGAGTCGCCTCTCGTCAAAAGCGCCGGGTCGAATTACCCGCTTGACGTCTTCCAGTGCCGATTCAAGCTCCTTTTTGCGCGCTTCTTGCTTTGCCAGCATTTCCAGGACCGTCTCCAACGGCGAATCGGTATCCACCAAGGCTTGCGAAAGTCGGTCAAGAATCCTCCTAGACTCCGCCAAATCCGCTTGCAGCCGTTTGATTTGTTCCTGGCGGCTGTCCGGCTTCCGCAATTCATGCTTGAGCTTCTGAAGCGCTTGCTCGACCACATAGTCAACCGACTCGGGCGTCAGGATTTGCTGCTGGATGGCCCCCAGAACAGCGGTTTCCGCCTCTTCTTGGTAGATTTTGTGCTTATTTGAACACACCGCCGAGCCACGATTTTGGTTATGGGAGCAGCCATACATTGGCGTATTTCTTCGAGTAGCCCCCGTCCCTTTGGTCCCTCCTACGCTGACAATGCGAGAGCCGCATATCGCGCAACGACCCAAACCACTCAGCAGATAGCGGGACGCCCTGCCAGAAGATGCGGTTAGGGCATCAATACTGGTCTGGTGAGCCACCCTCATTCCTGCAATTCTCTTCTGGACGGCATTCCACAATTCGTCCGGAATGATGCGCAAATCTGGCCGCTCCGTGTGGAGGAAGACATCATTGCGCAACCTGATTTGGGTACCGCCCTTGTAGACCTTCTTGTGTTCGCCCCAAGGCACCTTGCCCACATAACGCTCGCGCAACAACATTTCTCTAACTACAGAAGGCGACCAACTGCCCGTCGTCCCCTTACGAGGTGCACCGGGCCTAACCCCTTGAAAATACTTTTGAGACAGTTCAGGGTAATCTCGTTCGGCGTCGCAGTTTAGAGTGCGCGCGATGGATTTGAATCCATGGCCGTCGCGGTACATCGTGAAGATGCCAAGGATGACGGATGCCTGCTCATGATTTATTGCGTAATCGGTGTGCGTCCTGGTCTTCTCACCGCTCTGACTCATCGCATACACAGGCACATTGTCGTAGCCGTAAACCACGCCCCCCGTGTTAAAACCCTTTTTCGCTTTGCGCTCCAGGGCGTCTCTCGACCGTTGGCTGGCCTTTTCTCTCTCAACTTCCGAGGCATAGCCACGCAAGGTGGCCATCAATCGAGTTTCCGGAGTATCAAATTTCTCTTCCTCTCTGGACAGGTAGTAAAAGACTCGCACGCCGTGGTCCGTAATTTCCCCCAGATAAAAAGCATTGCGGGTCATATCCCGTCCTAACCGTGACGCTTCGCTCATTATCAAAACATCAAAGTGTTCCAGGGAATTCAGCATCCTGCTAAGACCTGGCCGGCCTTTGAATTCGGCACCGGAAATTCCGTCATCCACAAAAATCAGGTCTTCTAGAACAGTCCAGCCCTTTTCTTCCGCAAATGCTCTGGCGTTATCAACTTGCCGTGTAACGGATTTGTTATCAATGCTGCGGTCATTGTCATCCGTGGACTTACGCGCATAGATAGCAGCACGCATGTTGGTTCTCCCTTCAAGTTGTAGTTCCCGCCCCGAATGGCGGCGGGAACAGTTATTAGTTTGGTACAGGACCGCCCAGGTCCTGTGCAACAGAACTTGCCAATATCTCAGCAAGAATTCTCAGAAACTCCAGGCAGGGTAATTCACCACCGGTAGTTTCGAGAGTACGGAATTGTTCGACTTCCAATTTCAGTCTCCATGTAGGAGACCCGTGGCCAGAAGAGTATGGCCCAGCTCAATGGCGGGCAGGCCGGCCTATTGGAGGCCGGCAATCTTCGCGCGGTATCTCGTTTTTCTTGTGCGCTAGGGATACGCCGTACCCCCGGTCCACCAATCAAGCAGCAACCCTAAATCCGTGTACGGATTGCGCAGGCCTTGCCTCGGAACCGATAGCATCAGCAATCACAACTCTGCGGCCATCCACATTAACCTCCCGCTCAACGCGGTCTGCCGGAATATGTATGCCGGTCCAAACGTTTACTCGCGTAAGTACCACCCGGCCCCTCCAGTCCACATAGCCGCTCTTGCTTTTGGATTCACGCACCTCTGTGAGTGCGCGCTTTAGGTCCTTGGCAAAATTAATAACACTGAGCGCTTTATAGCCGTTGCGTTTGCACCACGTCGCGTATGCCTGGTAAAGGTCATCTTTAGCGATATAGCTGTCGTCGCGTTGCTCCACCGCCTCGCTGACAAACATGGCTGCGCTGTTAGATTCGCGGCGCACTCCTGCCGTTGCCTCCCTTACCTGCGCCGGCACCGTGAGGCCTCGCTTCAAGACTCGCTGCGCCCCCACAATTACCCAGTTCAAAACCCCTTCCAACTCACTTTCGAGCTTCTTTGCGAGAGCCGTGTCACGCTCGGCCTGAGGGATGGTTACTGCCCATTTAACAAGATGCATCCGCCTCCAAATGCCATCAGTTCGGTCATCGATGGCGGGAAGGTCATTCACTGCAAAAACGGGGACAGCGGTGCTGACAAAATTGTAATGTCTCCGATATTTGGGCTCGGCCCGGATAGGCTCAAGCGAGACCAACTTCTTTAGCACAGAGGTCTGCAAGCTTGCGGACCGCTCGGTCTCAGAGCCAATATTCGCGATTTTGTTGGCCAAGTCCTCTGTGTCGCGGGGCTTAAGTTCGTGAAGGCTCAGGCTCGAATAGTTTTCATGCCCAATTAAATTTTGCAGGGCGCTGAGCGCAACGGATTTCCCGTTCGCCCCTTCCCCCAACCAAGCTGCGTAGCACTCCGCATTCGGCCTCGAATTACCGAGCAGAACGTAGCCGTAAAAGTCTTGCAGGTATTCCCGCATTTCCGGGTCAGGCTGTACGCGCTCCAAGAAAGACAGCCATTGTGGGCAGGCGGCATCTGGGTTGTATGCATAGGGAAGGATGTAACGTTGACCAAGCGCTTCGCAATGCGGCTGCAGGACTGCATTCTCCCCGTCGAGAACGAGGAAACCGTTCTGAAGGTTCAACCCGTTTGAGGGCTTAGGAACAGGTGCTGCCAGCCGCGAAAGTTGGTAGACCACCTCCGCAACTTTCGTTTTTGTAGGGTTGCCTCCGCAGCAAAAAATGAAGTCGGCAATATCCGACTCATTGCTGAGGTCATCAAGCACCACGAAACGGCCATCTTGATAGAACCAAGGCCGGCCATCCCCGTTTGAATAAAAATAGCTCACAAGGGCTCGGACATAGTTCTCTGCCTTGTCAAAACTCGCCCGGCTCTTGAGTAGTTCCTTTGTAACAAAATCCTCGACTTCAGCGGGGATATGAGTGAAGTGTTTCATTTTTTATAACTCCTAATTTTTGATTTTTAGATGGAGCTGCCTTTTCTCGTCACCCTGCCACTCGCTAGCGCACCTGGCGCAGGGCAGCGAACGACGAGAGGGAAAGCTTTCTAAGTAGTTAAAAGCACGTGGCTGTCTTCGCAGCCACGAAAAATTGTTGTGTGCATGTCCGGAATTCCGGACAAGAAGCAAAAACTCCAGGTTAGCTTTTGTGCTAACGGGCTTGGACGTTTACCAAATTGTTAAAGAACAGCAGTGGCCTGGCGGTGGCCTTCGCGTCGCGGGCGAGACAATGAGTCGGCTGGCGCGATGCAAGCCCAGATGCGGCAAACGCAAAGCGGATGCGGCCTAGGGGGAAAACTACGGTACGTTTTTGATTTGCAATACAAGTCCGGAAGGGCTTAAAAACCCTTTTACGGAGCGGAGAAGTGCAGCCGAACGGCTGTCACTAGAAGTCCTGAAATATTAACTAGAGCCAAGAACAGCTGTCAAGCAGTCTGGAAAAATATTTTTCTCGGCCCACAAGGCCATGCGTAATTCCAGTACAAAAACGGCCGGTGCTTCCAATTTCAAATGGCCCCATAGTGAAGATTCCTATGACAGTTTGGGCAGAGAGCCGTCGCATTCTCTACAGTATCCTCGCCGCCGGCAGATAGCTGCTTCTTATGGTGGACTTCAAGATACGGCGAATCGTCCTTCTTCCGCTTAAAGGGAGCGGGTTCTTGGCATCGCTCGCACTTTCCGGACGCGCGGCGCAGTACCTCCGCGACAACATCTGGATTCCGTATGTACGCCTCGGTGGTCACCTTCACTTTGACCGGAAATTTTGCGGCCTCCTTGAGTCGCGCCTGCCGCTTGGCAGGTGAATCTGCGAGGGACTTTTTGACCGCAGCGTTGAAGGAAGCTTCTTGAGCACTAAGAAGGGGGGGCGCTGCTATGTGGTCCTTGTGTCGGCTGACTACAGTTCGCATGGCGTTGAGACTGACCTTGCGGATGCCCTCGTAGTACTTGATGTGTTTTTCGACTGATAAGACCGCTGTTTTGTGTGAAGCTGCGCCACGTTCCTCGAGTATTCTGGAAAGGTAGTAGTCGATGGCAGGCGCACTCATTGCCCGTTGGAAAGCCTTTCCTTGCAGCATGAGCCGATAGTCATTGATGAAGTCGCGCGCTGAGTTGATGTTTAAGCCATACGAGTCTTGAAGCGCGTTCGCGCCAGATTCCACTGTCATTTTGTGGTCGAACACGCGACTTGCAACGCTGTACGAAGCTTCTACTTGGAGGGGTGTGATTCGCATGGAAGTTGTTCCAGGTACCTAACGTCCAGGCTCAGGGGCGCAGTGTTAGGCGGGACCATATGCTCCACCACTAAGCTCCACACCAAAATCACCCAACCACGCGGTCATGTGGCCAGCAGGATACTCACGGGTAACTGAAGTCGATTTTCTTCGGACGACGGCTTTTCCACGAAGTGCATCGACGCCAGGTGTCTGCGGGTTATCTTCGATTTCCGTTAGTTCAAAATCGTCTTTGGAGTATCCCGCAGCGGCAAGTGCAGACCAGAAGTCTTGAACTTCGCTCTCATCGAGTAGAGACATAGCATTTTCCCCTTTTCACTTGCAGTTTGGAGATGGGCGGTTCCATTTGTCAGTATTGCCGCCTCCGGGGCCGGAGTAACAAGGCCCTCCGGGACCAGTGTAAGCCCCACCACCAGGACCGGTGTAGGCACCACCGCCAGGACCAGTGTATGCACCGCCACCGGGACCGGTATAGGCGCCACCACCGGGACCAGTGTAGGCGCCGCCGCCCGGCCCAGTGTATTCACCCCCGCCCGGGCCGGTGTAAGCCCCGCCACCCGGGCCGGTGTAGGCACCACCACCAGGGCCAGTGTAAAGGCCGCCGCCCGGACCGGTGTAGCAAGGCCCACCTGGCCCTGAATAACCAACGCAGTCAGAGAAAGCGTGTGTCGATAAAAGTAGCAGGTTGAATGCCAGGATTGTTTTTAATCGTTGGTTCATGACTCTCCCCTTCGCAATTGCCGCATGGATGGCGATGCGGTGCGCCTCAAAGACCAACGAGCCCTAGGTTATGAAATAAGGAGACCGGTGGCAGAAAGATTATGCCCTGTCGTGGTGCCACCCCGCTACGGTCCAGCTGCGCATGCAGATTGTTGGATAGGCCAGAATGGGGAAACCCCGGAGGCCGGTCCGGGGTTGCCGGGCGAGGTATCGCTCGGTCTGAATAAGCATTATCGTCGGGCGGGCCGGCCGCATCCGCCCCTGTCTCAATGAAGTCCCTGGAAATCTGCCCAAACCAATTCCCAGGGCCAGGTGTGGCACGCGGTCATTGACTTGGACGTGGCGCGCAAAAGCGACGCCGCGACTTCACTTAGGCTTCAACAAAAATTTTCCTTCAGTAACGTATAGCAACCGTATGCTCAAAATTCGGTGCTCAATCGTTTCTTTGGTCCAGCCGTGCTTCTCCAGGTCCGTCATGAGACGGTCGATGAAAGCCGACTCGCACACGAAGAGGACTTTTTTGAGCCGATAGCCGCCTGGAAGGTCTGGCACATCCAGGGGGTGTTTCGTGCCGGCGAAGAGCTTGGCAAGGGCCGCACGCAGCGCCGTTTCGTCATTTTTGTTGCGCCGGCTACGCTCAATTTCGACCCAAACTACATCTTTGCCATCACGGACGATGACGTCCGGCAACTTGTCGGCCACCCCGTCACTTCCGCCGAACCATTGACCCACGGCTATCTCGCGTTCGCTTGCCACTCGATAACCTTGGAGGCTAGCGAGGATGGCAACTTCATTGGCAATGCGTCTGTGATGGTAGTGCGACATGCTCACACGCCGGACCAGGTCTTTGCCAGAAGTTGCGCTTATTCCCTGGCACACCAACCGATGCGCCCCGGCCTCGGCTAGTCCGTAAATGGTGCTGCCATCCGGTGCCTGCCGCCACAACAACTGGTCTGCCTTGCGAAGCCTCGCTAGCGTCCGCTGCGCCATCCGCCATGCCGATGGTTCAACGACGATAGGCTCCGGGATGAAGCCCCCGCTCCTGGGTCTGCTGTTCGCGCGCATCCAAATCAACGCGGCTAGGTCTCTGGTTCGGAGCCAGCCGTACTTGTGCAGCGCCTTCAACACCCGCTGCTCATAGGTGCGGGCTATCTCCCGTCCATCCTTGGTAGTCATGAGTTTTCTCCATTGCTGTGATAACTCATATAGCTACCGGGGTGTTCATCCCCTCATACGCCCCGGGGCGAACACGGGGCACGAACAGCCAGAACGAAAACCTAGGACACCGCCAGCTTCCGCATCCTGGACGGATGCCCGCCGCCTCGCGAGTCTAGGGCCTCGCGTGTCCTGAAAATCCCGGGCGCCCCTATGCCTTGTGTCGTGCCAGCGCACGCCGCAACGCGCGGGAAACCCCATCCCCCTCTGCCCCTGGACGGGGCGCCGGCTTCGGCTTCGCCTGCGGTCTGCATCGTGCCGATGCAACGCGATGGGGTTTCCCGCGCCTACGGCTTGGGCGCCGGGACTCCGTCCCCCGCTTACCACCGCCCCACTTGGGTGGGCCTCCCATCGGACGACGGCGTGCCGCCTGTCCGCTGTCTGGTAGCGGCTCCCCCCGCGGCTTACGTCCCGGTTTGGACCGGGAGCGTTGCGCCGGGCAGCGGGCTGAACGCCCTTGCCCCACGCTCACCTCGCGACGCCTTGCCATTGGCAAGGCTGCTCTGGTGGCGCGGCTCCCCTCCGCGCTCACCTGACGGTCAGCGGCTGCGCGCTTCGCTTGCCAAAAAACCGCGCACGGACTGATTCCAGACCGCGCTTTACACACCAGCGCAATGCCGGTGCAGTGGAATGGAAAGCTTCGAGGCCGTCGCCCACTCCTTCACGGCGCACTCTTCTGACCCACCCAAAGTCGTCATTTGCCACTGACAGGGGGTGTAAAGGCAAGGCTTCCCGCCAGCCCTCGGGCTTTCGCGGCATAAAACGCCTATCAGCATTTATTCCACGTCCCTTGTCTGGCAGTCGCCCTGCGACCACCCCTATTCCTGTCAGTTTGCGCGTCTTCCTCCATCCGGCGAGGCGGCTCCGAAGAGCAGCAATTAACCGTGACGGGAGACACATCATGACGACGACCACCATCCAATCCACCAACAATCGCAACACCGTGGGCGTTCCTCCCACACCCCCCGAGGCCCACCAAAAAGCAACAGGTTTTAACTTCAATGAACTACTGAACAAGGCCTTGACCGAGCCCGGCATTATCAGCAAAGCGTACAGCCGGTTTCACAGGTACAGCCTTAGCAATCAAATCCTCGCGGTCATTCAGCTCGAAGAACGAGGTATGCCGCTGTCTCCGATTGCGAGTTACAAGACCTGGCAAAAGTTGGGTCGGACAGTCAAGAAGGGACAAAAGGCGCTCGCTCTGTTCATGCCAATCACCATCCAATTGAAGGAGCGTCAAGAGGCGACTGGCGACGAGGTGACAACTGGTAAAACCTTTACGCGTTTTGCGTTCAAGCGGAATTGGTTTTCGCTGGACCAGACAGAAGGCAATGATTACGCAGAGCCCGTGGTTATCCCGTCATGGAGTGCTGAGCAGGCCATGGAACGACTTGGCATTGAGGAATGCCGGTTTGATTTGGTGAATGGCAACGTGCAGGGCTACGCGTTTGAACGGTCGATTGCAATCAATCCGGTAGCTGCGCTACCTCATAAAACACGATTCCACGAACTGGCTCACGTGGTCCTGGGACATACCGGTCAGGGTGGGTGTTTTGATACCGAGACACTTTCCCGCCACATTGAAGAGGTTGAAGCAGAGGCAACCGCATACATGCTTTGCGCCCTACTCGGCCTGCCCGGACTAGCTGAGGCCAGCGGCTACATCCAAAGCTGGCTTGGCGGTCAGTTACTGCCTGAAAAGTCGGCACAGCGCATCTTCGGTGCTGCCCAAACCATTCTTGCTGCCGGCAAACCTGAATAACCACCCTGCCGGCCAGTCGGTCGGCTGCATAAAGGAGAGATATACATGAGACTTTGGCATTCAATCTGTAGCTGGCTCACCGGCAGCCACAGCCAGAACATCGACAGCAGTTTCAATAACGCCTGTGATAACGGTCACACCGTAAATCCCGCCACGGGCCTGCCCATGGTAAATGGCTGCAGCGGTGTTGATGTTGGAGGAAACCCCTTCGGAGTCGACAACCACCATGACCATACGTGGGTATCCTCAAGCAGTGCTGACTTTTCGGATTCCTCCTCCAGTTGGGGCGATAGCTGCGGCAGCTCCTGGAATGATTAGCAAACACTCCGGACACTTAGGACATGTCCTGAGTGTCCGGGATTTCCCCTCAAATATTTGCGCCAGTGCGGCAATGGCATCGTGGAACGGTCCCTCCTTTACAGGGTGCGCGCCTATATGCAACTATATGCACATGCAAAACACGACCGACATCACAGGCGCCTCTACAGCAAAAGTGGCGCGCCTCGCGGGGATTCACCGCGACACGCTACTGCGTTGGCTTCGACAGGGCCTAGTACAAGAACCCGCCAGGGACCGTAATGGGTGGAGACTATTCTCTGAAGACCACATAAAAGCCGTCATTGCCTTCGCTAAGGCCTCCACAGACGCGCCTACCCCGGCTCCGGGACCGCGTGAAGAACCGCGCTATGTCAAAACCCTCAACGATATTGATTGGGATTTTCAGGACGCCAAGACAAACTACCTTACGCACCGAATTCATCCTTACCCGGCGAAATTCATCCCTCAAATTCCAAACGCGCTTATTCAGGAGTTATCAAGCGTTGGCGACAAGGTAGGGGATATTTTCTGCGGCAGCGGAACAACGCTGGTTGAAGCGTTGACCTTAAAACGCCATGCGGTCGGCATAGACGCTAACCCCCTTGCCTGCCTAATTGCAAGCGCCAAAACCGGTGTGATTGACGAAGCGGACAGCGAAGCGCTGCAGGGGCTTGCGCAGAAATGTCGCGAGTTCGGGGATTCCATTTTAGCAAGCACAACAGATAACTTGTTCCCGACACAGCGATTTGTCTCCAGCGCCTGGAGGCCTGATTTTGAGAAGCTGACGTTCTGGTTTGAAGACCATGTTATTGAAGAGTTGGCGGAAGTACTGCGCTGGTGTCGCAGCCTTCCCACAGAGGCATCGCGCAACCTGGCTCTAACCTCGTTTTCCTCCATCGTGGTCGCGGTATCACGGCAGGATTCGGACACGCGATATGTGCGACGCGAAAAGGACATTTCACAAGGGGAAACTCTGCGGCGTTTTGCTCGTACGCTTGAACAAGCCACCCAAGCGGCTCTCGAATTCTCCGATATCGTTGAGCCACGCTTCCAAAGAACCATCGTCGAAGCGAACTTGCTTGATGCCCCTGTCATCCCGCAGCTCGACCTAATGGTTTGCTCGCCGCCGTATCCGAATGCCTATAGCTACCACCTGTACCACATGACACGCATGATTTGGCTCGGCATGGACCAGCCCAAATTCAAGCGGGAAGAAATTGGCAGCCACCGCAAGTACAGCAGTCCAAGTAAAAACGCTGCAACTGCCGAGACCTTCCGTACAGAGTTCACTGCGATTCTGCACTGGCTTTCTAAGAACTTGAAGCGTGGCGGCCACGCTTGCTTCGTAGTGGGTAACTCTACCCTGAAGGGGGAGACCTTTAACAATGCGGACATTATTAGTGAGGCTTCACGCTCAGCCGGGTTCCGCGAAGCGATGCGGATAAGCCGCACGATGCAGTCCACTAAGAAAGCCTTCAATCCTGTTATCGGGAAGATAAAGCAGGAACAGATACTAATTCTGGAACACACAGGAGACACGCGATGAGTGCCATCCGCTGCCGTATCAAAGACTATATCCAGCCCTTTGAGCGCGCCCTTGCCCTGCAGGAACTCTCTGCAGTAGCTGCGACAGAGCCGAAACATGTCGGAAATGACGCAGAAACGAGCACAGAATTCATTGTGTCGACTTCGCGCCCCCTGAAGTCTCTGGCCGCCAGCCTCGCCTACTGGGAAGTTATCGCATCAAAAACGGCGGCGGTAACGACCACGCAGTCGTTGCGCGAGTCAACGGTCAACGTCGTGCGTAACGGGATTGATTTGGCGGACCTGAGGAAACTTCTTCCGTTTGAAACTAGTGTGCCACTACCGAACCGCCGCTGCTTGCGGTACGGCACCCACGGAATCCACGAGTATCGTGGCAAGTTTTTCCCGCAGCTAGTGCGCTCGCTAATCAACATCTCCGGCACAAAGCCAGGTGGTATCGTAGCCGACCCGATGAGTGGTAGCGGAACAACCGTAGTTGAAGCAACCCTATTTGGTTGTAGGGGTCTCGGCCTAGACATGAATCCGCTGTCCATTTTCCTAGGCAACACGAAAAGCGAGCTGCTGTCTGCCGACCCCTCAAAGCTGGAAGCGGCCTACCGCAAAGTGCGCAAAGCCGTCATGGCACCGGAGACCCGCGGCAGCAGAAAGCTCACCTACTTCCAGAGCTTGCCGGCACCAGACCAAGACTATCTGAGCAGTTGGTTTGGGGAGGAAGTTCTCGCAGGCCTGGACGAAATAGCCGTCCTCATTAAGGGTGTTACGTACGCCCCCGCAAGAAACCTTATGTGGGTCGCACTGAGCAACATCCTGCGGTCTGTCTCTTGGCAGAAGGATGAAGATTTACGTGTGCGTAAAGAGGTGCGTCTTGATGTAGAAATTGACCCGAAGAAAGAATTCCTCGAAGAGCTTGCGCGGTCCGTCCGTGTCGTGCTCGCCTTCCTATACCAGGAAGGGTCCGGCAAGACGCTGCCGCACAGCATTACGGCCGGGGATGCCAGACGCTGCTCGGAGGCGTGGGCACAGTACAAAGGTAAGGTGGATGTGGTCATTACCTCGCCGCCTTACGCTACAGCTCTGCCCTATCTGGACACCGACCGTCTGAGCCTTTGTTATCTCGGCCTGCTGCCGCGCCCAGAGCACCGCAGCAGGGACCAACAGATGATTGGTAACCGCGAGGTAACGGAACGTATGCGCCGAGAGTACTTGGCCAAATTTGAAGACAGCAACGAACTACTGCCGCCATCCATCAGCGCTCTCATCAAGAAGATTGAAAAACTGAATCATGGCACCGGCGCCGGGTTTCGCCGCAAGAACCTTCCGGCACTCCTGTCGAATTACTTTTTTGACATGCGCGATGTGCTCAGCGGAATCTTTGACACTTTAAAGCCTGGTGGCGATGCCTTTGTGGTGGTTGGCAACAACCACACTATCGCAGGTGGCGAACGGGTTGATATTGAGACAGCTCAGCTTCTGGCGGAAACAGCTGCAATGCTTGGTTTTGAGGTTCGGCCATCGCTTTCGATGGAAATGCTCGTTTCACGCGATATCTTCAAGAAAAACGCGATGGCCACTGAGGAAATTCTTTTCTTAAGAAAACCGGGTTAGAGATAGCCAAACACTTTCTTTGAATTCTTTACGGCATTCGTACACTTCGCAAGAAGTTCTATATGCCTGGGACTCCCCATCGGTACCACGTCCACGTAGTAGGCGAACCCTCCGGCACCGTCGCTGCGTTCCACATAAAGGATGTCACCGATGGCGCCAGCGCTACGCATATGCTCACTTCGTAACCGAAACTCCTTCTTGTTGGGGTTGTACCACATGTGTACGGGAAAAGTCGCGCCGCCGAGTCGTACCATTACTTCAGGGCGGTCCATTTTTCCCCATCCATCGCGGTCTACAGGTCCAACCCACCCCGCATCCTTCTCGTAAAGGTCGGGCCACCCCCAAAACTCGGGGTCATAATTCCTTGCAGCGAGGGGAATAAACACTTCTGGAGACCGCCGTGCCGCTCCTTTCGTGGTCTGACCAACACCCACATCTGTTTTCTGCAGGGTCATTAGGAAAGCCTGATAGGCGCCCCCCTGCCCAGGTACTGGCGGCGGCGTGACGACCTCCAACGCTTCGTCTTCCTCGGGCTCTCCCCCTTCCTCGGGCTCCTCCCCTTCCTCAGGCGGCCGGCCTGTGGCGGGAGTGGATGGGACCTTTGGGGCACTCGGAACCGAGTGGCGCGAGAACAGTTCCGACCCTTGCGCCTTCTGGTCCGCTGCGGCGACCTTTTCGTCTCCCCAAGCCCGCGACTCGTCGGGTACATGTCCCCCGAGGGCGAGCTGTTCAAGAACAGCATAATCAAGCGGGTAACACAGTCCAGGTGCCGGAGTGCTCCAGGTATCTAGTTCCTTCAAAACAGCTTCTAGGACAGCAACGTCGGCCGGTACCGCCAAATCGAGCCGAACAAGAAAGCTCGCCTCGTAGTTGGTGTAAAGGCCTCCTTCCGTAAGATTCCCGGAGCCCACGACGATTTCTGCCTCAGCGGCGTTCCTAAACAGGTAAACCTTGGGGTGAAAAGTCGAACTATTCGCGTTTTTAAAAACGAAAACGCCTCCCCGAGTGTCCACAGCCTGTAGTAAGTCAGCCAGTCCCTCGGCCGACGTGCCACCTGCATCCACTCCGGCCGACATCTTTACGATATGTCCGGCCCGGCTGAAGGCCTCTAATGGTTCACGGATGTGCTTCGTACCCGAGCGTTTCACAAAGGCGACAGCCGCGCGGAATTCCGTCCATCTTGGGTCTGCAAACGATTTCTTAAGGAAATCGCCAATACGAAACGGCGCCTCTGGTTGCGCAATAAACTCCAACCCCATCACTCCCCCAATTTTATTTTCGGCTTAAGTAACGAGAAAGCTTAACACTTGTGGCACCTTGCCGAGAGACGCTAGCTGCGACGCGAAGCAGCTATGGCGGTCGTCCTCTCCTAGATGACACCGTGAAACTCTATGAGTATTTCGCTTATCAGGCAGTATTCCTCGCCGTGCTCTCGAGGAACCATATGGGTATCTAATCCCCGTGGGGACGCCAATCAAATTAGGCATTTAGCTTGATGCATTGGCAAACAATCACTCCATATCAGCCCCGTTTCGGTCAACCGGATTTTCCGGCATGACACACGCAGCGTGCGTTTTCTGTCCCGGCATCACGCCGATGAACAATCCGCGAGAATCCAGTTAGCATGGCCTTGATTTCTTAAGGGCATCAGGGTGTCGCTTCCTTCCTTCCTTTCGTTTCACCGCCTGACGGGTGCCGGGCTATTCGTGTTCGCGTTTGCCTTTGTTGCGGCCGCGACGCTGACGCCCAACGCGCTGCTGCACGAGTTGCCCTTCCTCGCCGGCCTCGGAAGCAACACCGCGCTTTGCATCGGCCTGCTGGGCCTGGCTTTAGCCACCTCAAGCGATCATCAGAATCCGCGCTGGGTGGTCGTATACGCGGTGGCGGCGGCGCTTGCGATCACCAGCCTGCTGCAATATGTGCTGGGCATCTACCCGGCCGATAGTCTCTGGCGACTGCTGTTCAACACCACCCGGTCCGCGGGTGCCTGGCAGGGACGGATGTCCGTCCCCAGCGCCAGCATAATTGGCTGTTTTTCCGCGGCGGGCTTCCTGCTGGCCACTCGGCAGGCCAGACTGGCACCCGCCGTCTATCTGGCCATCGGACTGGGTATGCTGATTGCCCTGAGCAGTTTTTCCGGCCACCTGGTGGGGCTGGTGATTTTCGTGCACACCCGCCCCGATGCCGGCTACATGAGTCCTGCCAGCAGCCTTCCGCTCATCATTGCCGGTGCCGCAGCGTGGCAGGCCGCAGGGCGCCGCAGCTGGGTGCGTGAATGGCACGCGCAGGCCCCCAGCATCAATTTGTTTATCCAGGCGGCCGGCCTGCTGGCCATGTTCCTGGTAATAGGCAGCGTCGGTGCCGGCGGATTGATGCTGGAAGGACACTACAAACTCGCCACGACGATCATCCTGGTGCTGGCCACAATCGGCGCGGCATGGCTGTACTGGCGCATCGTGCCGGTGGTCAAACGCATCCATCAGGCCGAAACCGATCTGCGCGCCGTGTCCAGACAGCAGGAGTTGCTGCTCAATCATGCCGGCCAGGGCATCTACGGACTCGACAGCGCGGGCTGCATCACTTTCGCCAACCCCGCTGCCGCCGCCCTGCTCGGCTATGACGCGAACGATCTGATCGGCCGTCCCATGCACCCGTTGCTGCATTACCGCCGGCGCGACGGCAGCCCCTACCCGGAAGCCGACTGTCCCATCCGGGCCACCCTGCTCGATGGCGTCAACCGTCACGTGGAAGACGAGGTGTTCTGGCATCGTGACGGCCGCCCCCTCGCTGTCGAATACGATGTGGCCGCCCTGCGCGAGGACGCGCGCATCAGCGGCGCCGTGGTGATGTTCAGCGATGTCGGCGAGCGCCTCCGCCTGCTCGAGGACCTGAGTCGCTGGAAGCAGATTTTCGAGCATGCGGACTGGGGCGTGGCCATCGGTGACGCCGACAACGCAACCCTGGCATTGGTCAACCCGGCCCTGGCCCGCATGCACGGCTACAGCGTCGAGGAGCTGCAAGGGCGCCCCATCGCCGACCTTGTTGCGCCGGACGCGCGCGCGGGTCTTGCCGAGACGTTCCGGCAGATTCATTCCCGAGGCCATCTGCGCATTGACACACAGCACCTGCGCAAGGACGGTCAGGTCTTCAACGTACTGGTTGACGCCACGGCTGTCCGCAACGAGAGCGGCCGCGTGCTGTATCACGTGGTCAACGTGATCGACACCACCGAACAGGTGGAGCGGGAGGAACAGCTGCGGCGCAGCGAAGCCACGCTGCGCCTGACGCTCGAGCATCTGCCGGTCGGCGTCTGGCTGGCCGATGCCGAAGGCAATATCATCCTCGCCAATCCCGCCGGGCAGGCTATCTGGCGCGGTGTCGAGCACGTGCCGATCGAGCGCTTCAACGTCTACGAGGGCTGGTGGGCCGACAGCGGCAAGAAGCTGGAAGCTCACGACTGGGCCCTGGCGCGCGCCATCGAGAAGGGCGAAACCTCACTCGAAGAAGTCATCAACATACGCTGCTTCGACGGTTCGCTGAAAACCATCCTCAACTCCGCCCTGCCCCTGCTGGACGCGAACGGACGGCTCGAAGGCGCAGTCGTCATCAACCAGGACATTACCATCCGCCAGCGACAGGATCTGGCCCTGCGCCGCAGCGAGGCCTCCCTCGCCCTGGCCCAGGCCCAGGTTCACCTCGGCAGCTGGTGGCTGGACATCCCGAACAACCTGCTGCAATGGTCGGACGAGAACTACCGTATCTTCGGGATCCCTGTCGGCACCACGCCGCTCACCTACGACACTTTCATGAGCTGCGTCCATCCGGATGACCGCGCCTACGTGGACGAGAAGTGGCGCGCCAGCATGGCGGGCGAACCCTATGACATCCAGCACCGGTTGCTGGTGAACGGGCAGGTCAAATGGGTACGCGAACGCGCCGAGCTCGAATTTCACGCAGACGGCACCCTCTGGCGCGGAGTGGGCACGACCCAGGACATCACCGCTGCCAAGCAGGAAGAGGAAGAACTGCTGCGATCGCGCCAGAAGCTGCGCGAACTGGCCGCGCACCACGAGAAGATTCGTGAAGCGGAACGCAGCCGCATCGCCCGCGAAGTCCACGACGAGCTCGGGCAATACCTCACGGCCCTGCGCATGGACGCCGCCGTGCTTGGCATTCGCTTTGGCGCGCGCGACCCCGAACTTGACCTGCTCGCACGCGGCATGAAGGACACCATCGACACGACCATCGGCATGGTGCGCAACGTCGTCGCCGCCCTGCGTCCGGGCGCGCTCGACATGGGGCTGGTTTCCGCCGCCGAATGGCTGCTGGCGGGCTTCGAGGAACGCACCGGCATCGTGTGTCATCTGAAGGCGCCGGCAGACATCCCGGGGCTGGACGATACGCGCACCACCGCAGCTTTCCGCATCCTGCAGGAATCGCTCACCAACGTCATGCGGCACGCCCAGGCCGGCCAGGTGTGGGTCAACCTGACCTGTTCCGGTCAAATGCTGTCGATGCGGATCAGCGACGACGGCATCGGCTTCGATTTCGATACGGTGGCGCGCCGCAAAACCTTCGGCCTCATGGGCATCCGCGAACGTGCCCTGATGTTCGGCGGCAAGTCGTGGATTGACAGCCACCCGGATGTTGGCACATCCTTGAGCGTGCTGATACCGCTGCAGGATACGCCCGCGGCGCAGCCACCCGAGATGTCCGAATCATGATCCGCATTCTCATCGCCGACGACCATGCCATCGTGCGCCAGGGCCTGCGCCAGGTCATCGCCCTGGCGCCTGACATGGAACTGGCCGGCGAGGCACGCGACGGCCAGGACGTGATGGAACAGATCAAGGCCGGCGACTTCGACCTGCTGCTCACCGACATGGCCATGCCCGGCCTGGGCGGCGTCGCGCTCATCCGGCAGGTCAAGGCGGAAGCGCCCGACCTCGCCATCCTCGTGCTCTCAATGTACGGCGAAAGCCCGGTCGCCACGCGCGCCATCAAGGCCGGTGCCGCCGGCTATCTCACCAAGGACAGCGAACCCGGCATCCTGCTGGCTGCCATCCGCGAGGTTGCGGCCGGCGGCCATTTCATCGACCCCGAACTCGCCTCGCGCCTGGTCTTTGCGCCCGCGTCGGCGGGCGCCGACGAACCGCACCACCGGCTGTCGCAGCGCGAACACCAGATCATGCTGCTGCTGGTACAGGGACGCGGCATCAACGAGATCGCCCACGAACTCTGCCTCTCGGCCAAGACCGTCAGCACCCACAAGTTCCGCCTGCTGCAGAAGATGGAACTCGCATCGATAAGCGAGCTGGTGCGCTATGCCGTCAAGCAGGGGCTGATCGACGCATAGCCCCCGTCCGGGTGTAGGAAAATCCCTACACGCACAAGAAATATTTCCCGATTCCGCCGCCATCCGGACCCTGCAACAATTGCAGCAGCAGCAATATTAAGGATCGGTTGGATTAGGTATTAATGAAATTACTGATCGTTGATGACCCTGCCGGTGTTTCCCGGCAGCGGATCGATTTGTCCGGCAGCATCGAACTCTCCCCGACGTCATCTCTTTTCCCTTCGGCGGGCCAGTTCATGGCAGGCACCGCCGTTTCGCGATTGTCGCGGTGCACTGCGGGCGTTCATGGATAAGCGCCCCGCTCACCAGGCCACGGTCCGCCTGAAGAAAAATTCAGCCCTGGCAAATTCAGTCTTGACGCGCTTCGGCAACTGGGCCGGCCATATCGCCCTCAGCACCCGCATCACTTTGGGGGCGCTGCTCTTCATCGTGGCGGCGACGCTGGTGATGCTGGTGCTGCTCGGCAATCACGAACGGGAACGCTATCTTGGAGAAAGCGGCCTGCGGATGGCGCTGCGAGCCCAGTTCAACGGCAAGGAACTGGGACGGGAAATCGACACCCTGCGTCAGGACGTGCGCTTCCTCGCCCATGCCCCGCCAATACAGGGCATCGTGCGGGCCGCCGGTAACCGGGGGTTTGACGAACTGGAGCACAACCGGATCGAGACCTGGAAAAAGCGGCTGGAGGAAATCTTCACCGCCTTCATGGTCGCCCGCCCCGGCTACCTGCAAATCCGCTATATCGGCATCGCCGATGGCGGGCGCGAACTGGTGCGGGCTGATGCCCGCGACGGCAAGGTGATCGCTGTGCCGCCTTCCGGATTGCTGCGCAAGGGCAACAGAGACTATTTCCAGGACACCGTAAAGCTGGGCGCGAATGAAGTCTACCTGTCGGAGATCAATCTCAATCGCGAAGAGGAAAAAATCCAAGAACCTCATGTACGCACCCTGCGCGCAGCGATGCCAGTCTATGCGCCAGACGGCCGCCTGTTCGGCATGGTGGTCGTCAACATGGATGCAGACATCATCCTCAAACGCGCCGCCGCTCTCGCACCGGCAGGCGCCCAGGTTTATCTCATGAACGACCGGGGCGATTACCTGGTTCACCCGGATGCGGCGCGCACCTTCGGTTTCGATCTGGGCCGGCGGTCCAACTGGCAGGACGATTTCCCCGATCAGCCCATCACGGGTGGGGACGACGACGATTTTGACGGCCCCCCCAAACTGCACACGGCGCCATCAGCGACAGGTCTTCTGCATCTGGTGCTCAGCCATATCCACTTCGACCCGCAGCAGCCGCAGCGTTACCTCGCATTGGCCTATGCCATACCGGATGCCGCGATCAGCGCCGGCGTCGCCGGCACCCGCAATGTGGTGGTCGGCGCCACGCTGGTTTCGGCGCTGCTGCTCGGCATCCTGCTCTTCCTCTATGTGCGGCGGACACTGGCCCCGTTGCGGCCCCTGACCCACGCGGCCCATGAAATCGGTGCGGGGCGCTACGATGCGCCGCTGCCCGAACTGGGCAGCGGCGAACTCGGCACCCTGGTAACCGCCTTCCACAGCATGCAGGAGCGGATCAGTCTGCGCGACCAGCAAATCAAGTTTGCCACCGAGGAACTCGCGCAGAGCGAAGCGCATGCCAACCTGATCATCGACACCGCCCCCGGCGCCATGCTGGTGGTCGATGCGATGGGACACATCATCCGCGCCAACACGCAGACCGAGCACATATTCGGCTACCGCGAGGCAGAACTGGTGGGGCGGCCGGTGGAAATGCTGGTCCCCATGCGCTCGCGCAGACAGCACTCGTCCCAGCGCCAGCAGTATGCAAGCGAGGGCAGCCGGCGGATGATGGGGCCGGGGCGCGAGCTTTTCGGCCTGCACAAGGATGGCCGTGAAATCCCGCTGGAGATAGGCCTGGCCACCCTGACTGCGGGCGAGGATCAGCATGTCATCGCCTCCATCACGGACATCACCGAGCGCAAGGCCGCCGCCGCGGAAATCCATCGCCTCAACAGCACGCTCGAACAGCAGGTGGTCGAGCGCACCGCCGAGCTTCAGGCCGCCAACCGGGAACTGGAGAGCTTCGCCTACGCCATCGCCCACGACCTGCGCGCCCCGCTGCGCGCCATGACCGGCTTCAGCCAGGCGCTGCTGGAAGATTACGGCAAGAGCCTGGCGCCCGACGCGCAGGATTATCTGGATCAGATCATCATCGGCAGCCGGCGCATGGGCGCATTGGTGGATGGATTGCTTACGCTGTCGCGCAGCACCCGCGGCGAGTTACAGCGCGACGACATAGACTTTTCTGGCATGGCCGAATGCCTGCTGGGCGAACTGGCCCGGACCGAACCGGAGCGGCAGGTGGCCTGGGAGATCGAGTCCGGCCTGGGCGGTCGCGGCGATGCCCGCATGCTGGAAGCGGTGCTGCGCAACCTGCTCGGCAATGCCTGGAAATACACGGCCACCAAGCCGCAGGCGCATATCCGCGTGCATGCCGAACGGGAAAACGGCACCCAGCTGGTGTGCGTCTCGGACAACGGTGCCGGCTTCGACATGGCCCATGCCGGCAAGCTGTTCAAGCCCTTCCAGCGCCTGCACCGGCAGGACGAATTCATCGGCATCGGCATCGGCCTGGCGACGGCGCAACGCATCATCCAGCGCCATGGCGGCGAAATCCGGGCCGCGGGCGTGCCGGGCCAGGGCGCGCGCTTCTGCTTCTCGCTCGGCCCCATGTCGACAGGCGGACAACCACAAGACAAAATCGAACCCACGAACGAGCAGTCGGCGGGCCATGCCGACAACACCCCGATAACTGAAGACACCCCATGAAAAAAGCCAGATCAAAACCGAACCCGGACACCGATCCACTCAATGTCAGGATCGTCGGCATCGGCGCATCCGCCGGAGGACTGGAAGCCTTGCGCGAACTGATGGAATCGCTGCCGGATTCCGATGTGCTGACCTATGTCATCGCGCAGCACGTCTCGCCGACCCATGTCAGCATGCTGATGAATCTGCTGGCCCCCCTGACGTCTCTCAAGGTTCAGGATCTGGTCGACAAGCAATCACCCGAGCCTGGCAATGTCTACATCACGCCCCCCAACAGCGATGTGGTGCTGGACAAGGGACTGTTCCGCCTGACCGAACCGCATCAGGCGATCGGCCCCAAACCCTCGGTCAATCATTTCTTCCACTCGCTGGCCGAAGAACTGGGCGAGCAGGCCATCGGCATCATTCTCTCGGGCACCGGATCCGACGGCGCCTCCGGCATTCGCGCCATCAAGGCGTCAGGGGGCATCACTCTCGTCCAGGAACCGGATACCGCGAAGTATGACGGCATGCCCAAGGCCGCCATCCATACCGGCAGCGTCGATCTCATCATGCCTCCGGGCAAGATGGGGCCAGCGCTGGAGCGTCTGTTGTCGCAGCCGCGGGATATACACTTTGTCCTCAACGAAGCGGAAGAAACCGACGAATACACCCAGATCAGCAATATCGTCCGGGTGAACACGGCTTTCAAGCTCAGCGATTACAAGTCGGGCACGGTCAGGCGGCGCATCGCCCGGCGCATGAACATCGTCGGCACCGGCACCCTCGGGGAGTACATCGAATACCTCAAGGCGAACAAGGAGGAGTCGCTGCTGCTGATGCGCGACACCTTCATCAGCGTCACCTCGTTTTTTCGTGATCAGGACGCCTACTTTGCCCTGGAACGGGTAATCGGGGAGATCGTCAAGGCCCGCAGTGACCGGGATGTCATCCGCTGCTGGGTGCCGGCCTGTGCCTCCGGCGAAGAGGTGTACAGCATTGCCATGCTGTTCGAGGAGGCCCTGCGCAACCAGAACAAGACAGGCCTCCAGTACATGATCTTCGCCTCCGATCTGGATGACGATGCCATCGAACGGGCACGCGCCGCGCTCTACCCCATCAGCGAACTGGAGGCCGTGCCGAAGATATTGCGCGATCTCTACATGGAGGTGGTGGGCGACCACTGTCGTGTCATCAAGAGCATCCGCAACCGGGTCGTGTTCGCCCGGCAGAATGTCATCGAGGACCCACCCTTCGCCCGCCTGGACCTGATCAGCTGCCGCAACCTGCTGATCTACTTCAAGCCCCCGGTGCAAAAGCGCGTATTCGAGGTGTTTCATTACTCGCTCAACCCGGGCGGCTACCTGTTTCTCGGCAAATCCGAGACGGTGGATCAGCAAACCGCCCTGTTCAAGCCGGTGGACAACCGCGTGCGCATCTACCAACGGCAGGAGGGCGTGTCGCATTATGCGCTGCCGGTGACCCAGGGCGTGCTACGGGCTCAGCCTGGACGTCCGGAGCCCGGACGCAACGCAACGGCCAGTACCGACCTGATCAGCATGCGCACCCTGGAGGAGTTGACCGAGCGTTATGCCCCGCCGTCCCTGGTGATCAGCGCGGAAGACAACGTGGTGCATTTTCAGGGCGATCTGAAAGCCTTTCTCAGTTTCCCCAAGGGGCGGGCAGATATGTATCTGTTCGACCTGGTGAACAGTTCCCTGCGCGCCGAGTTGCGGGCGCTGGTGTACCGCTGTCGCCGCGACCTGCAGGTGGTGCAGGGGTCGGCCTGGCCGATGGAGATAGACGGCAAGCCACGCATCGTGACGCCTGCCGTAAGTCCGCTGGAGCCCGGACAAGCATCGCTTCTGCTGGTGTCGTTCCAGGTCTCGCGCCAGGAAGAAGACAAGGTGAGCACGACTCGTCTGCAAACCGATGAGCGGGACAATCTCATCATCAGCGAGCTGGAGCAGGAACTCGCCAATACCCGTACCCACCTCAACGTGGTCGTGGAAGAACTGGAAACCTCCAACGAGGAACTGCAATCGCTCAACGAGGAGCTGCAATCCACCAACGAGGAGCTGCAGTCCACCAACGAGGAACTGCAAACCTCCAACGAGGAACTGCAATCCACCAACGAGGAACTGCTCACGGTCAACGAGGAGATGCAGGTCAAGTCGGCGGAACTGGAAACCACCGCCAGCGACCTCATCAACGTCAAGCAGAGCCTGGCCTTTCCGCTTATCGTGGTGGACAGCAATCTGCGCATCACCCAGGTCAATGATGCCTGTGGCGCCATCATCGCACTGGACAGTCCGCTCGAGCGCAGCTCGCTCAGCAGCGTTCAGTGGCTGGTCGATGTGCCCGGCCTGAGCAACCAGGTCCGGCGCGTCGTGAAGGATGGCAAACAGTATCGAGCCGTGGTCAGCTCCGCGGAGGAAGCGTCCTATCAGCTGCATGTCATGCCCTACCGCATTGCGAAAAACGAGATTGCGGGGGCGGTGCTGCTGTTCGAGGACATCACGTCCCAGCAGCGGGTTGAGGCCGCCCTGCGGGAAAGCGAAGAGCGCTATGAACTGGCCGTACGCGGCAGCAGCGACGGCCTGTGGGACTGGAAGATCCCGACCAACCAGATCTATTACACGCCACGCTTCAAGGCGATTCTCGGCTACCACGACGACGAGATGGAGAACACCTTCGAGGCCTGGGAATCGCGCATGCATCCGGACGACCGGACTCGCACTCTGGCCGCGCTTGAGGCCCATCTGAAGGACGACACGCCTTACGACGTGGAATACCGCCTGCACCGCAAGGCCGGCGACTATGTCTGGGTCCGGTCGCGCGGCCAGGCCGTGCGCAACAAGGGCGAAGCGGTGCGCATGGCCGGCTCCATCAGCAATATCAACCAGCAAAAACTGGCCGAGCTGGCACTGCGCGAAAACGAAGTGCGATTACGCCTGATGACGGCCAACATCAAGGACTACGCCATCTTCATGCTCGATCTCGACGGCCGGGTCTATACCTGGAACGAAGGGGCGCAGCGGCTCGAGGGTTATGAATGGAGGGAAATCATCGGCCAGCCGATGGCGCGTTTCCATACGCCGCAAGATATTGCCATCGGCAAGCCTGCCGCATTGCTCGAGCAGGCAAAGGCCGAGGGCCGGGTCAAAGACGAGGGCTGGCGAGTGCGCAAGGACGGCACCCGCTTTTATGCCGAGGTCATCATCACGGCCATGCTCAATGAGGCCGGCGATCTGGTCGGTTACACCAAGATCACCCGCGACATCACCGAACGCAAGGAGGCTGATGACGAGCTTCGCCTGGCGGCCAACGTATTCTCCAACACCCTGGACGGCATCTGCATCGCCGACCTGGACGGCACGATAATCAAGGTCAACCATGCCTTCGAGCGCATCACCGGCTACAGCACCGCGGAGGTTGTCGGCCAGAACCCGCGCATACTGCGTTCCGACCGCCACTCGGCCGAGTTCTACGCCGATCTGTGGAAGGGACTTATCGAGCAAGGCAGCTGGCAGGGCGAGATATGGGACCGCCACAAAAATGGCCATGTATTCCCGGTATGGCTGAGCATCTCCTCCATGCATGACGAGGCCGGCAATGTGGACCGTTACATCGCCAACATGTACGACATCACCGAGCAGAAGCTGACCCAGGAACGCATCAACTACCTGGCGCACTACGATGGGCTGACCGGGCTCCCCAACCGCACCCTGTTCATGGATCGACTCGGTCATGCCCTGGCCCAGGCCAGACGGCAGGAAAAGCCGCTGGCCCTGCTGTTCATCGACCTGGACAACTTCAAGCAGGTCAACGATACCCGCGGCCATCCCGTCGGGGACGAATTGCTCACCCAGGTGGCCGGGCGGCTCCAGGGTGCCACGCGCGAAGGCGACACCCTGGCGCGACTGAGCGGGGACGAATTCACCCTGCTGATCGAAAACACACCTGATCTGAACGGCGTTCAGGCCACCGCGCAGAAGATTCTGGCGCTGCTTGCCAAACCCTTCGAGTTGAGCGACGGACAGGTTTTCATTTCCGCGAGCATCGGCATCGCCGTGTTCCCCGACGACGGGGCCGATTGCGACGCCCTGCTCAAGAATGCCGATCTGGCGATGTATCGCTCCAAGGAGAAGGGGCGCAATCAGTACCATCTGTTCACGCAGGAGATGTCAGACGTGCTGGCGGAACGGATGGCCCTGCATAGCGCCCTGCATCTTGCCCTCGATCAGCAGGGACTCGAACTGCACTACCAGCCGATCATGGCCGTGGATACGAGACGCTGTGTCGGTGCCGAGGCGCTGGCGCGCTGGCAGCATCCCAAACTGGGGTGGGTGCCGCCCAACAAGTTCATCGCCTTGGCCGAGGAAAACTCCCTCATCTTTCCGCTTGGCGAGTGGGCGCTGCGCGAAGCCTGCCGGCAAATGAAGGCCTGGCTGGATGCGGGATTGACGCTCGATACGCTGGCGGTCAACGTATCCGGAAAACAGATCACCCATGGGGACTTCACGAGCATGGCACGCCGGATTCTGGAAGAAACCGGCTGCCCGCCCGAACGCATCGTCCTGGAACTGACCGAGAGCTTCATCATGCGTGAAAGCGAAGGCGCCATCGCTGCCCTGAATCAGCTGCGCAACCTCGGCTTCGGTATAGCGATCGACGACTTCGGCACCGGCTATTCCTCGCTCAGCTACCTGAAGCGCTTGCCGGTCACCAAGCTGAAGCTGGACCAGTCCTTCGTCAGGGACATCCCGGACGACAAAAATGATGCCGCCATTGCGCGCGCCATCCTGGGTCTGGGCCGGGCCCTGGGGCTGGATGTCGTGGCCGAGGGGGTGGAGACCGAGGCACAGCACGAATTCATCCGTGCGGAAGCTTGCGCGCTAAGCCAGGGCTATCTCTATAGCCAGGCCCTGACGCCCGCTGCATTCACGGAATTTTTTTCCGGCCACGGGACGCTTGCGGCCAATTCACGGTAAGAAAACGGAGCAACCAATGAGAAGCAAAACCATATTGCTGGTGGAAGACAATCCGCAGGATGAAATGCTGGCCCTGCGGGCACTGAAAAAAGTCAACCTGGCCAACGAGGTGACCGTGGTGCGCGACGGCCAGCAGGCCCTCGACTATCTGTTCCGACAGGGCGAATTTGCCGACCGACCCGATACGGGTCTGCCTGCCGTGGTGCTGCTCGACATCGGCCTGCCCCGCCTCAGCGGGCTGGAGGTATTGCAGCAGATACGCGATAACCCGCGCACCCGGCTGCTTCCGGTGGCCATCCTGACCTCATCCGACGAGGAGCAGGACCGACTGCAGAGCTACAAGATCGGCGTCAACAGCTTCGTGCGCAAGCCGCTGGATTTTGCCGAATTTGCCGAGGCCGTGGCGAAGCTGGGCGTTTACTGGCTGGCGGTGAACGAACCGCCCCA
>JBFHXL010000002.1:0-24934 GCA_041599035.1 Thiobacillus sp.
GAAAGACGGCGAAACCGGCGAACTGTTCATCGTCCAGGCGCGGCCGGAAACGGTGAAGGCGCGCGCCAGTGGCGTGGGCGAACGCTATGTGCTGGAAGCCACCGGTGAGGTGCGCATCAGCGGCCGCGCCATCGGCCAGAAAATCGGTGCGGGTGTGGTGCGACTGATTGCCAGCCCGGCGGAAATGAACCGGGTGCAGCCGGGTGACGTGCTGGTGACCGACATGACCGACCCCGACTGGGAACCGGTGATGAAACGCGCGGCCGCGATCGTCACCAATCGTGGCGGCCGCACCTGTCACGCGGCCATCGTGGCGCGCGAACTGGGTATTCCTGCAGTGGTAGGCACGGGCGAGGCGACCTCGGTATTGCAGGACGGCGAGACAGTGACAGTGTCGTGTGCCGAGGGCGATACCGGCATGGTGTATGCGGGCAAGCTGAAATACTCGGTGGAAACGCTGGCGAGCGAAACCCTGCCCGAGCCGCCGGTGAAGCTGATGATGAACGTGGGTAATCCCGAGCGTGCCTTCGAGTTTGCGCAGATTCCCAATCATGGGATCGGCCTGGCGCGGCTGGAATTCATCATCGCCCGCATGATCGGGGTGCATCCGCTGGCGTTGCTTGACTACGCCGGCCAGGGCGCCGACGTGCGCGCCGAAATCGATCTGCGCGCTGCCGGCTATGCCGACCCGGTGACGTTCTATGTCGACAAGCTGGCCGAAGGCATCGCCACACTGGCGGCTGCATTCTGGCCGCAGCCGGTGATCGTGCGCCTGTCGGACTTCAAGTCCAACGAATACGCCAACCTGGTCGGCGGCGAGCGCTACGAGCCAAAGGAGGAAAACCCCATGCTCGGGCTGCGTGGGGCCGCACGCTATGTGTCGGAACAGTTCCAGCCGGCTTTTGAACTGGAATGCCGCGCCCTGAAGAAAGTGCGCGACGACATGGGGCTGGGCAACGTCGAGGTGATGATTCCCTTCGTGCGCACCGTGGAAGAATGTGCGGCGGTGGTCGAGCTGCTGGCGGCCAATGGCCTCAAGCGCGGCGAGCATGGCCTGCGCGTGATCATGATGTGCGAGATCCCGTCCAATGTGCTGCTGGCCGACGATTTCCTGCAATACGTCGATGGGTTCTCCATCGGCAGCAACGACCTGACCCAGCTCACACTCGGCATCGACCGCGACTCCGGGCTGGTGGCGGCCAGCTTCGACGAGCGCAATCCGGCGGTGAAAAAGCTGTTGGCCGAGGCAATCGCAGCCTGCAGGCGGCACGGCAAATACATCGGCATCTGCGGTCAGGGTCCGAGCGACCATGCCGATCTGGCGGACTGGCTGGTGGAACAGGGAATCGGCTCGATTTCGCTGAATCCGGACACGGTAGTCGCAACCTGGCAGCGACTGGCTGGCTGACGTCCCGGCGCCTCGAGCGATCGCACGAATCCGCCGCTTACCCATCGACGTACATCAGCTCATCCATAGGCCGGACTGGAATTGCCCGGACTGCACTAAAGGATGCCCGCCCATCATGGGAGGCGTGTACCGTATCGCTGCGCGATAAGTAAATCACACTCCATAATGTATCGACAGACTTCCTTCGAGCCTCTCTGAGCGGCCGGACGATTGCCTGTTGCAAAAGACACCCGCGCCAAACCCGAAAACAGGTGTCGTTGCATTTTTCATTGACCCAAAAATTATGGATTGGGACAACGCTATGTTTACAAAGGCAAAATCAATCTGGCATGCAACGTGCTTAATACTGCGTGTCGCCAAGCGGAGGATGGCTGTGCAAGTTGCCGGTTTGTTTGATCTGTTTCATGACCGGTCGGCCGGCACGAGCAGCGTGGTTTTTAAGGATGTCGATGTTCCCGGTTTGGGGAGTGTGCACGTAGTGCATTCTGTCGATTGCCTGGGGGCCATGTGCCCGCGGCCGCAGTTGCTGACCATGAAGGTGTTGGGTGAGGTCAGGTCGGGTGAGGTTGTCGAGGTGGTGCTTGATAACGCCACGGCAGTCGAGGGGTTTCCTGCGCTGGCGCAGACGCTCGGTTGCACCCATCTCGCCACGCTTCGGGCGTCCGGTTGTTGGCGTGTTTATCTGCGCAAGGGTTTGTAAGCATTGTAGGGCGGCCTGCCGGGCCGCTGGTTTGACTGAGGAGAGTTTGAGTGAATGTAGCGTCTGCGAGTGTCGCGACTGAAACGCATTGGCTGCTGCGCAAAAGCAGCCTGCAGGCTATGGGGGTCTTCCTGTTTGTGGCACTTGGTTCGCTGTGGGCCTTGGCGCAAGATACGCGCTTCGTCTACCTGCTGGTTTATGTCTGGTTCGGTCTCGCCTATGGCGTTTTGCTGCAATACGGCCGTTTCTGCATGGCGTCGGCGGTGCGCGACCTGTTCGCGGTGAAGGTGCCGCGCATGGCGGTGGGGGTGATGATCGCGGTGGCCTTGTACGCGGTCGTTGCTGCCATTGTCACCCTGAGTGGATTCAGTACATTCCATCCCAATGCGATGGGCTGGCATATCGTTATCGGCGCCGCCATTTTCGGTTTCGGTATCGTCTTTACTGGCGGGTGCGCCTCGGGTTCGCTCTACAAGGCGGGTGAGGGCAATATGAACTCGATGCTGGTGATTGTCGCCATCTCGTTCTCGCAGGCTATCGTCGTGACCGCCAGCGGCTGGTGGGATGGGCTGGTACCGCAGTCGTGGATCGCTTCCGCCGCGGCCAAGGATATGCCTGCCGAGCTGAGCGTCACCCAGGGCTGGTTCGATGTCTTCACTGCCGGCTATGTCTGGGATCTCAAGGGCACCACCACCGCCGCTGCGCTCGGCCAGGAGGGTGCGGCGGGCATCGTGCTGTACAACACCTTCCTCACCGCGATCCTGCCGGTCGCTCTCATCCTGATCGCGCTGTATGCCTTTTATTACCGTAAAGGCTACCTGCGCCGTTCCGGCAAGGCCAGCCCGGCGCTGCGCGACGAGTTCGCGGGCATGTGGGCCATGTGCACGTCGTCCAAGAATACCGCCCTGGCCGGCATCGGTCTCGGTGTCCTCGCCGGCCTGCACATGTACGTGACCGGCGCCCTGCGCGAGCACTACGATATCTTCAACTTCGGCGAACTGCTGGTGGCGATGGGCTACACCAATGGTCTGTCCATCCAGGACACCGTGTTTGATCCGGGCTACTGGTACATCACCACCCAGGAAGCGCAGTGGGGTGGCTGGATCATGCAGCAGCTCGGCATCAACAACATGGACAGCATCTTCTTCGGCCTCGACAACGGCCTGCCGAACCCGCTGCTGAACGCGCCTGGCTTCATGTCGATCGGCATCATTCTCGGCGCCGCCATCATGGCGCTCTCGCGTCGCGAATTCAAATGGAAGTTTCCGAGCTGGGAAACCGCCTTCTTCGCCATCGTCGGCGGCACGCTGATGGGTATCGGCGCGCGTCTGGCCATGGGCTGCAACATCGGCGCCTTCTTCGCCACCGTCACCAACGGCGACCCCAGCGGCTGGGTCTTCCTGATCGGCATGGTGCTCGGCGCCTATGTCGGCGTGAAGGTCTTCACCTGGTACATGGACTGGAGCGACGCCCGCAAGACTTCGGAGTGCGGGCTCTAGGATAGTCCGGACATTTCAGACAAGCATCAGTAATCAAGGAGCACTGTTATGGCAATGAGTTTTAACAAGATCGCCGATGGCGAATGGGAATTGAATGTGTGTGGCTACGCCTGCCCGCATCCGCAGATGTATACCAAGAAAGCGCTGCAGAAGCTGCAAAGCGGCGACGTGCTGGACCTGGTTTTCGATAATCCCTCCTCGGGCGAGTCGATCATGGCCATGTGCGAAGCCGAGGGCAACGACCTGATCGACCGCCAGGAGGGCGGCGGCTCCTTCACCTGGAAGATCAGGAAGGCCTGAACCATGCAACTGGGTATCGTGATCACCGATGAAAGTTACCTGCCGCACGCCAACCGCCTGATTGATGCGGCCGTCGCGCGCGGTTGGGAAACCCTGAGTTTCCTGACCGACACCGGCGTCAACCTGCTCGCCGATGCGGGCTTCGTCGAGCGTGCGCGGGCGCGGCCGAACAGCGTCACCCTGTGTGAACACAGCGCCGAGCATTACGCTACCGGCAGGTTCGATCTGAACGCCATTGCCGACATCGTCGTCGTCGGCGGTCAGTATCAGGATGCCGAACTCGTGCGCAAGTGTGACAAGGTTCTGGTTTTCTGAGGACGGAACATGGCAGATCAAAAACACATACTGATGGTGGCCGTGCAGAAGCAGGTTGAGGCGCTGCGCATGGCCAGCGGACTGACCCTGCTCGACGACGCCGTCTCCATTGCCACCTGGGGCAAGCTGCCCGAGGGCGATGCTGCAGCAGAGCAAATGGAGGCGCTGGAGTTCGCCGAAGTGCCCGTGGTAGAGCTTGCTCCCGCCGGGGACGCCCTGGCAACCCTGGCGCGGCAAATTATCGACAACGACGTGGTGTATTGCGTATGAGTACGGGAAAAAAGGTTTTGCTGGTCAATCCCGCGGCGACGCCGGCGCTGCCGGGCCTGGCCGAAGCCTTGCGCGCCGCCGGTGCGCAAGTACGGGAAATGAGTATGGACGATTGCAGCGCATTGCTCGATGCGCTGGAACAGGACTGGATGCCGGTGGTGCTGAAAGCGCCGCTGGCTTGAAAGTGTTTTGCCCGCGGCCACGGTCGCGGTAGAGGTTGTGCCTGGCTGGAGCCGATTTCGGTTTTCTCCAGCGGGCCGGCCACTATGGGTGCGTCGCCTTGCCAGTCGGCAGGGATGGCGCGGGCTTGAAAATGGATGGAGGAATTTTGATGAACAAGCAGATGAATAAAGGATGGGTCGGCCTGGCCGCGCTGTCCCTGGTGTTAAGCCTTCAGGGCTGTGGCGGCGGCGGCGAGGATACGACTGCCCTGGTGAAACAGATTCCGGTCAACACGCCGGCGGCGATTGCCCAGGAGTCGGACGCTGATTACAACAACAACGTCAATGGCTTGATCACCGCAGCGACCCTCAAGCTCTGGAAAGACGACTGGCTCGCCAATCGTCCAGCTGGGATTACCGGCAAGCTGGTAATTTTGCAGGTTTCGGCTGGGCCAATGGATACTGCGGACACTACAGCCGACGATGCTTTCACGGCTAATACTTCATACATCAAGCCCAACAACATCAACGTGTTCACCTATCTATCGCCGAGCAGCGACTGGATCCAGACCCGGACCAATGGCGTCATCGAAACGCCGAGCATGGTGCCGGACGGCGCGGCCATGGATGCGCTGCTGAAGAAATTCAACATCGACCCGCAGAACGACATGATCGTCGCCGCCATGGGCACCGGCAGCACCGGCAACGCGATGGCGCAGGGCCGCATCTGGTACGCCTTGCGCTACTGGGGCGTGGACAAGAAGAACCTGGCAATCCTCAACGGTGGAAACTCTTGGCTGACGGCGGGGGTGCAGACCTTCCCAACTGGTCTTTCCGGCGCAGACTTCGCTTCGGCGGCGAGCACGGCCCCCAACACCGGCCACGCCTCGGTCAAGGATCTGCTGGTCGACAACACCCAGTTGCAGGCTACGCTGGAGGACATGCTCAGAATCCTGCCCTCGTCCGACGTCAACGTGACGAATGACGGTGTCTTCATCTGGGATGCGCGCAGCTCTGGCAATTACAATGGAACCTCGTTCCAGAATGCTGGCTCACGGCAAGGCCATCCAAACGGTGCGCTGTTGCTCGAATTCTCCAACCTGCTCGTCTCTGCCGAAGGCTATCGCTACAAGGACAAGGCGGACCTGCAGGCCTATCTTGACGGCAGTGCCGTAGGTACCAACTTCGTTGCCGGGGACTACCTGGCTGTAGGCGCTGGCAATGCGTATCAAGCGGGTGATGTCGTCTACACGTATTGCGAGACGACTTTCCGCGCCATGATCACCGGCGTCGCCAGCGGCGTGATTCTCGGCAAGCCGACCCGCTTCTATGACGGCGCGATGGTCGAGTGGAATTCGCTGACCCCTGGAAGCGTCATGACCGATGCGACCGGTGCTGCGATCCTGCCGGAGGATTCGCCGTGGCGCACTGACCAGAAGTCCTTCTACATCGCCGCAAGCAGCAATACCGCGGTGGCCCAGCGCTACATCACCGATGCGTATGCTAGGTCGGCCAATGCCATCGTCAATGCCGACAAGGCCTACAAGTACGGCGAGGTCATCCCGACCGCCGGAACGCGCGCCCCGGCTGCCAACCCATGCGGCGGCTGATAAACGTCTGAACTATTGCTACTCCTCCTCTGGCCCACGATACTCTCGTGGGCCTTTTTCATGGAATCAGGGATGATGACGTTCACTTTGCGTGGCGGTCCGCTGTGGCTGCTGGTGGCTTGTATGCTCGCGCTGTTGTCGGGCTGCGGCGCAAAGCCGGAGGCTGCGGTCGAGGCTTTTCTGCAGCGCCACTGGGCCGAGCCACTGCCGCCGCAGGGGGCGCTACCGGCTGCGTTTTCGCCGCTGGAAGCCTCACTCAGTCCGGAGGCCTGCGGGCAATGCCACGCCGAACAGTACGCAGCCTGGCGCACCAGCCTGCACAGCAAGGCCATGGGCCCCGGCTTGCGCTGGCAACTCAAGCTGATGAATCAGGAGCAGGGCAACCGCTGCCTGCGTTGCCATGCGCCGCTGGCCGAGCAGAAAGCACTGCTGGCGCTGGAGCATGGCTGGCCGAACGCACCGACCCAGCCACCCCCGGACTATGTTGCCCCCGACCTGGGGCATCAGGGCCTGGTGTGTGCGGCCTGCCACGTGCGGGAGCATCAGCGCTTCGGCCCGCCGCCGCGCGGCGCGGTGGCCAAGAATGGCCCGCATGGCGGCTTTGTCGCTACCAAGGCCTTCCAGGACAGCCGCTTCTGCGCGCATTGCCACCAGTTCCCGAATGATGGACCGCGCACTGCCGGCAAGTTGATGGAGGACACCTACGAGCAATGGCTTGCCAGTCCCTACGCCAAGGAGGGAGTTGGCAAGCAGAGCTGCCAGTCCTGCCACATGCCGGATCGCCAGCATCGCTGGCGCGGTATTCATGACCCCGAGATGACGCGGCGCGCGGTCGAGGTGACGCTGAAACTGCATGCGCTTGGCGACGGCCGCTACGAGGCACGGGCTAACGTTCACAACAGCGGTGCCGGCCACCATTTCCCGACTTACATGGTGCCCAAGGTCGAGCTCGTGTTTTACCGTCGCGATGCCGGTGGTGGCCGCTTCGAGCTGGGGCGTCAGGTGATCGGCTGGAACGTCGACACGCAGATCACGCGGGAGCTGTTCGATACTCGTATTGCGGCCGGCGAGGCGCGCGACTTCCGCCAGCCCTTCAGTGCGGCGGCTGGCGACTGGCGCGTGGAACTGGTCATGCAGGTACTGCCGGCCGAGCATTACGAGCGCATCTACCGCGACAGCCTGAGCCGCGCCGATCAGTTGCCAGCAGCCGTGGTGCCGCTGTTGCAGCGCGCACTCGATGAGGCAGTGGCGACGCGCTATGAGTTGTTGCGTCTCGAGGCCAAGGCGGAGCCTTGAAAGTTGAGTAATTCTGTTTCGGTGTGCTGAAGGGGCAGGAATGCGGGATTTCAATTGTGCCTCGGCGCGTATCCCCGTACGATTGCAAATTGAAAGATTGCAGTTTGTTCTGCTTGTTGTGCAATCGAATCGGGTCGATGATTTTTAATAAGTTATTGTTATTAAATAATAATTAAAAATGGCACGATCCATGCTTATGATTTGGTGTCGAAATGACAGAAGTGAACCGGAAACTCATGCGATCAACTGGTGCAGTCACGATGATGGCCCTGGTCCTGCTGTTGGCAGCGCCGACCATCAATGCGTCCGACCCGGGGCAATCCAGGCTCAAGTACCGCGGCAAGGCGCTGGCGTGTACCTGTGCTACGGGCACAAGCGAGGCGGATATCCGCAAGGCATGGGACGCCCGGTTTAAGCAATCAGAAGGTGCCCGTCTGGATAGTCTGGACGGGCTTCCCGCAACGCGTGACGAGCAAAGGAGAGGCTTAGATGAAGCGCAACCAAGGTAGAGGCAGTTTGTTGGGAAAGATCTGGCGCGGCGGTGTCATGCTGTCGCTGTTTGGCCTGGGTGTCGCAATGCTCACTGGTCTGGCTGGCAAGCACGCTGAAGATTCGGCTGGGCAAGCGGTCGCGGGTTGGGGCAGTGAAGCAACCGTGGCGCTGGCGGAGGGTGTGGCGCAACTATCACCGATTTCTCTCGCCAATGCCTGTGGTCTGGGGGCGTCGAGCTGTTTCAAGTGCCATAATGGCAAGCGCGCCGCGTCGCCGGAGATGGATGCCGCCAAGGCGCCTTGGCATGCGCAGCATTCCAAGGTGAACAACTCGTGCGTGGGTTGCCATAAGGGAAATTCAAGAATCATGAAGCAAGAAGTGGCACACGCGAAAATGCTTGCCAAGCCTCGTGACAACACGGCTGACGTCTGCGGCAGCTGCCACCAGGGTGACCTGACCAAGGTTCAGGGTGCTTATCACGCCATTCCAGGAGCGAAATAATATGAAAACTCTCAACATTTCCCGCAATGCAGTTTCTCCGCTGGCCCGTGCTTGTGTGGTTGGACTTTTCGCCGGCTTGCTGCCCTTGAGCGCACTGGCTGGTCCCACCATCGAATACGGTGAGCAGGGTTCTCTTACCTTTACCTACGCCCTGCAAGGTTGGATGCAGCACAAGGGATACACCTCGTCAACCGATAACGGCTCGTCGACCGACGCTTTCCTGCGCCGTAACCGGCTGACATTTTCCGGCCAGTACAACGATTACGTGGGATTTTATGCGCAGATCGAGGCTGGCGGTGACAGCAAACTCGGCAACGACGACAAGAGCATCTATTACCGTGATGCGTATGTAACGCTGGACTACCGCGATGACCTGCGTTTCATTGTCGGTCGCTTCAAGAATACCTTCTCGCGCGAGAACCTGGAGGCGTGCCTGGAGCCGCTGACCCTGGATCGTGCGGAAGCGCTTGCCTACACGCCGTTTGGTGGCACCCGCGACACCGGCCTGGCTGTCTGGGGTAACCTGATGGACGCCAAGATGCAGTATCGCGTCATGATCGCCGACGGCCGCGAGGGCAATGCAGTAGCCGAGGATAATCCCCGTCTGACGGGCCGCGTGCATTACAGTTTCTGGGAGCCGGAATTCAACTACGGCTATCTGGGTACCTATCTGGGGACGAAAAAGGTGCTGACCGTCGGCGCGGGCTACGACATGCAGAACGGCGTCGCCTACGGTAACTATACGGCGCGCAACGACGTCAAGGATTACAAGGCGTGGACCGTGGATGCATTCATGGAATATCCGACCGCTAGCGGCGTCTATACGCTGTCTGGTGCGGCCTTCGATTACGACACGGGTGATGCCGCCAACGGTTTGGATCCCGATCTCACCTTGCCGCTCGGTGCTGATCTCAAGGGCTATTACGTCAAGGCCGGCTACATGCTGCCCAACAAGGTTGGCAACGGTCGTCTGCAGTTCTTCGCACGTCATGAGAAGTCCGATTACGGCGTCAAGACCGGCGCTACCGAGTATTACGACCAGAAATGGAACAGCATCGGTGCGAACTACTATATCGACGGGCAGAAGTTGAAGATCAGCTTCGAATACGCGGATATTGGCTTCGATACCCAGCACCCGACCAACCCGGCCCTGCAGGATTACAATCAGGCTACACTGGGACTTCAGTTCATTTTCTGATCGGTTCTTTGCAGTCGTTATGCGCGGCCGCCCGGTGACTGGCGGCCGCATTTTTTTCCGTATTCCGTCAATCAAGTAGTCAAGAGGTATCGCCATCAAATCGCTGCGCTTGCGGGAGACGCTCAACCAGCCCCTCCCCATTTCTTTTTTCCCCGGCTACCACCTGCCGGTCGCGATAGCGTTGTTGGTCGGTCTGGTGTATGCCTTGTTCGGTCCGCTCTGGAATGAGCCACATCTGCTCTGGCTGTCCGGCATTCTGCTCATCTATCTGTCTGTGCGTCTGCTGGGCGAACGGGCTGCGCTGCGGCGACTTGAACGGGGTATTCTTCGTGCACGCGAAGGCCTGCTGGAGCCGACGCCGGTCGAACCCTACGCCTGGACCAGCATTGGCCATCTGATACCGGAATACAACACCACTATCAACACGTTGCGGATGATGTTCCAGACCGTGGAGGAATGTCAGGGGCGTTTTCTTAACGAGCGCAACCGCAGCAACACCATTTTGCAAAGCCTGCCGGGTGCGTTACTGAGTCTGGCCGACGATTTGCGCGTTACCATCGCCAACCGTCAGGCTGACATGCTGTTCGGCGTTTTGCCGGGCGCGCTGATCGGCACAAACCTGTTCGAGCTTCTCGATATCAACGAGCACGACCGCGAATTGCTGCGCGATGCATTTCTTTACAAGCATGCCATCCGCAATCAGGAAATTGCGCTCACTGTCGGCGGCGGCAAGCGCTTTTTCTCGCTCAATCTCGCCTTCTACAGCGACGAAGAAAACGATATGGGCGGCGTACTGATCCTGCAGGACATTACCGAGTACCGGCAACTGATGGAAAGCGTCGCTACGCGCGAGAAGTTGGTGGCGATGGGTCAACTGGCGGCCGGTGTCGCGCATGAGTTGAATACGCCTCTCGGCAATATTCTTGGCTATGCGCAATTACTCGACCGGGGCGCGGTCGAGCATCCGAAACTGGCGGGTTATGCGCGCATCATCGCCGACGAGACGCAACGCTGCTCACATGTGGTGCAGGAATTGCTCAACTACGCGCGCAAGGACAAATGCAGCGGTGAGACCTGCGATCTGAACCAGATGGCACAAGAGTTGATCGAGACATTCATTAACTGCAGACTTAAACGCTACCGTATCGAAATCGTGCTGGATCTGTATCCGGGGCCCCTGGTTGCCGAAGGGGGGTGTGGCCAGCTCGATATCGTCCTGAGCAACCTTCTGTCCAATGCCATTGGCGCGCTCGACAAAACGTCGTCACCGCGCATCGTCGTACGTACCTGGGTGGAAGACACCTATGCCGCCCTCTCCGTTTCAGACAATGGTCCGGGCGTGCCGCAGGATATTCGCACCCGCCTGTTCGACCCCTTCTTTTCCACCAAGGAAGTCGGCCAGGGCTCCGGGCTTGGCCTGTCCATCAGCCAGGCAATCGTCACAAAACGGGGCGGCTTTATCACTTACGATGCCGCGCAAGGCGAAGGCGCATGCTTCGTCGTCAAGCTGCCGATAGTCGATCTGGAACGGGCACAATCATGAAACAGGATGCATCCAACCTGCACGACGGCGACAAGGATGCCAGTATGGTCGATGCTATCCCGACCATTCTGGTCACCGAGGACGACCGCAACATGCGCGAGCTGATCCTTGCTGTGCTGTCCGAATCGTCGATGGATTTCCGGGTGGCCAGCGCAGAGAATGCGCATGAGGCGATGGATTTTCTCGAAAACAATGACGCCGCCGTCGTTCTCACCGATCTTCGCATGCCGGGTACCGATGGCCTTGATCTGCTCAAGTTTGTGAAATCGCGGGATCCGCAGACCCAGGTCGTTCTGGTTACCGGTTATGCCACAGTAGAGTCGGCCGTCGCCGCCCTCAAGGAGGGGGCCTACGATTACGTCCAGAAACCGTTCGATACCATCAAGCTGCGTTCCGTGGTGGAAAAGGCACTCGATTATTTCCTGATCTCGACCGAGAATCAGCGCCTGCGTCGTCAAACGCGTGCCTACCAGGATAGTGGTGAAATCATCGGCCAGTCGCAGGTGAAGGAACGCGTCGACCGCCTGATCGACGCCGCCGCCGCCTACGACTCCAGTGTGCTGATCTTCGGCGAAAGTGGCTGCGGCAAAGAACTGGTAGCGCGCCAGATTCATCAGCGCGGCAAGCGTTGCAACAAGTCATTTGTCGCCATCAACTGCGCTGCGATCCCGGAAAACCTGATTGAAAGCGAGCTGTTCGGCTTTCGCAAAGGTTCGTTTACCGGTGCCGAGCGCAACAAGCCCGGTCTGTTCGAAATTGCCGATGGTGGCACCCTGTTCCTCGACGAGATCAATAATGCGCCGCTGGCCCTCCAGGCCAAGCTGCTGCGCGTGCTGCAGGACGGCAGCTTCTATCCGACCGGCGCCACCGAACCGGTTAATGTCGATGTCCGCGTGATTGCTGCCAGCAACCGGCAGATTCCCGAACTGGTGGAAACTGGCCAGTTCCGCGAAGACCTTTTCTATCGTTTGTCGGTGATGGAGATCAGCGTCCCGCCGCTACGTGAGCGGCGCGAAGACATTGCGCTTCTGACCTATTACTTGTTGAACAAGCATTCGCTGCGCCTCGGCAAGCACATCAGTGGCGTTAGCACCGCCGTGCTCGGCGCGCTGATGCGGTATGACTGGCCCGGCAATGTGCGCGAACTGGAAAACATCATCCAGCGCATGATCATTCTCGCCGAATCGGATCATATCGATACCGCCGTGCTGCCGTCACGACTGTCCGAGCAGAAGGATCCGCGTGGCCACACCCTCGACTATCTGCCGCCGCAAAGCCTGGACGAGGTGGAAGCCTATTTCATCCGCAAGACCTTGCGCGAGACTCATGGCGACCGCGCGCTGGCGGCGGAGATCCTCGGCATCGACAAATCGACTTTGTGGCGCAAGGTCAAGCGCTATGGCATTGAAGAGTAGGGTTGTGGGAGATTCACGGCGTGCGTGCCACTCTGGATTGGCCGACCTATCCGTCAGACAGATTCGCATTCAATCTGCCCACGGTGCTGCGCAAGCAGGGTCATTGCTTGTCTGGAAAACCGGACGGCTGCGGCGTCAGACCGTCCTGGACGCGATGTTTCAAATACAAGCCGCCGACTTCAGCAGGCATGATTCTGCAAGGAGGCTTGAACGCGATGTCGCTTGATGCGCTTGTAACTCCGTTACGCCGCATTCCCTGGCCGGGTGCGCCCCTGAATCTGTTGCTGCTGCTGGTGCTGGCTGCCTTGCTGGCGCACTGGACCTGGCATTTTGCCGCGCCGGTGCCGTCGCTGGCGACAAACGGCACGCGTGCCGACATCGAACTGGGCGCACAACTGGCGTCGCTGCATGCGGCGCATCTGTTCGGCGTGGCGCAGGGGCAGGCGGGTGAAGGGGTCGAGCGGGCAACCTCGCTCAACCTGAAGCTGCGCGGGGTGTTCGCTGCGCGGAGTGGTCAGCCGGCAATGGCGATTGTAGGGGTGGACGGGCAGGATCAGGCTGTTGCCCTCGGTCATGAAATCATACCGGGCGTGATGCTGGACTCGGTCGCGCCCGACCACCTGGTTCTGCTCAATCGCGGGGTGCGCGAACGCCTTGATCTGGATGTGGTGGGGCGGCCGCTCACGCTGAGCGATGGCGATATTCCGGTCTCGCGTCAGGAGTTCAACCAGGCTTTGGCCAACCCACAAAGCCTTGGAATGCAGGCGCGCACCGATAGCAGTGCACTATCCGGCCTGACGCTGACCTCGGTGACCAGTGACGGCCTTGCGGCACGGTTGGGCCTGCAGAGCGGCGACACGCTGCGCATGGTCAATGGCATGCCGGTTGCCAACGTGCAGGATTTTGCGCGGCAGTTGTCCAACACAACAGGCGTGCAGCGTCTCACCGTGCTGGGTGAACGTCAGGGCAAACCGCTGATTCTTTCTTACAGGCTGCAGTGAAACGATGAACAACATGAATGAAACACGATCGGGCTTTTTTCGCCGTTTGACGTTGGGCGTGCTGTTGGTTGCGCTGGCCTGGCCCGCCATGCAGGCCCAGGCGCAGGCTCAGCGTGATCCGGTGGTACTCAATTTCGTCAATGCCGATATCCCCTCGGTGATCAAGGCGGTGGGCGAGCTGACCGGAAAGAACTTTGTCATCGACCCACGCGTCAAGGGTACGGTGATCATCACCTCGGCCAAGCCGGTGCCGCGCGGCCAGATATACCCGATCCTGCTGTCGGCGCTGCGCATGCAGGGCTTTGCAGCGATCGAAAGTCACGGCATGGTGAAAATCGTGCCGGAAGGAGACGCCAAGCAGGATTTCAGCGTAACCCGCGGCAAGCAGGTCAACGAGAGTGGCGACCGCATCGTCACCCAGGTCTACCCGCTGCAGTATGAGTCTGCCGCACAGCTGACGACGGTTCTGCGGCCGCTGATCAGCCCCAACAATGCCGTCGCGGCACTTGCCAACAGCAATACCCTGGTGATCACCGACTACGCTGATAACGTGCGGCGCCTGAACGCGATCATCGAGGCGGCCGATCAGCCGAGTGCGAACGATACCGCCATGATCCGGCTGAACCATGTGTCGGCGGTGGATTTGGCGCAGTCGCTGGGGCGACTCATGTCCGATGGCGCGCCAGCTGCAGGACAGCCGGGGAGTTCACGGCTGCTGATCGTTCCGGATATGCGCTCGAATTCGCTGCTGGTGCGCAGTGACAACCCCGCGCGCATCCAGACGCTGCGCGAACTGGTTGCTGGACTTGATGTGGCGGGTGCGGCGGGCGGCAACATTCATGTGGTGTACCTGCGCAATGCGGAGGCAACAAAGCTGGCCGAGACGCTGCGCGGCGTTTTGTCGGGCGAGGTGCCGGCCTCGCTGGAACGTGTCGCGTCGTCGGCCTCTGTGCCGACCGCGAGTTCGGCCACGCCCTCCACACCGGTTTCCGGTGCCGTGGGCAGCAGCATGATCCTCGCTGACGCTGCGACTAATTCTCTTGTCATCAGTGCGCCGGACGTGACCTATAACGCGCTGCGTGCGGTGATCGACAAGCTCGACGCGCGGCGCGCGCAGGTGTTTGTCGAGGCACTGGTGGTCGAGATTACCGCTGAGAAGGCGGCCGAATTCGGCATCCAGTGGCAGGACCTGCGCGGCATCGAGAAAGGCGGAACAAACCTCATTGGCGGCACAAATTTCGGCCGTGGCACCGGCAGCAACATCATCGATGCGGCAGCTGATCTCACGACCTTGGGTTCGGGTCTGAACATCGGCATCGTCAGTGGCACGATCAATATCCCCGGTGTCGGCGAGATACTCAATCTGGGTGCACTGGCACGCGCGCTCGAATCGGATGCCAACGCCAACATCTTGTCGACGCCCAATCTGCTGACCATGGATAACGAGGAAGCAAAAATCGTCGTGGGCCAGAACGTGCCGTTCATTACGGGCCAGTATGCGCAGACCGGCTCCACCACTACGCCCAGCCCGTTCCAGACCATCGAGCGCCGTGATGTCGGGCTGACGCTCAGGGTACGCCCACAGGTGTCGGAAGGCGGCTCGGTCAAGATGCAGATTTATCAGGAAATCTCCAGCCTGCGCTCAACCACCACGGCAGCTGACGTGATTACCGACAAGCGTTCGATCGATTCCACCGTGCTGGTCGACGATGGCCGCATCATCGTCATCGGTGGTCTGATCCAGGACAGCATGCAGGACGGTGTCGACAAGGTGCCGGTGCTGGGCGATATCCCGCTGATCGGCCATCTGTTCAGATCTGAAAAACGCAACCGCATGAAAACCAACCTGATGGTGTTTTTGCGGCCGCACGTCCTGCGTGATGTGGCAAGTGCCGATGCGATGACGGGTGAACGTTATGACTTCATCCGCCAGAAGCAAGCCGGGTTTCGCATGCAGCCGCACTTTGTCTTGCCCGACATGCAGATGGATCTGCTGCCCGAACTGAAAAACCCGCCGTTGCCCGCGCCCGCCAGCCCGTCGCAAGCGCCGGCCCCCTGATGAAGTCCATGGATACAAACGTGACCCACATTCCGGACCCGCAGCTTGTCACACTACTGCCTTACGGCTTTGCCCGCGCACGCGGGGTGGTGGTGGGGCGACGCGTTGATGACGAAATGGAAGTGTGGCTACGCGAGGGCGCCGAGCCCGCTACCCTGGCCGAGGTACGACGCATCCTCAAGTGTCCGTTGCAGGCACAGATACTGGCACCGGACGAATTCGAGCGTGCCCTCACCCAGGCCTATGCGCGCGGCGAGAACCAGGCGGCCAACCTGGTCGACGACATGGAGCAGGGGATGGACCTGCGGCAGCTGGCGCAGGATGTCCCCGAGGTGGCCGACCTGCTTGAAAGCGAGGATGACGCACCGATCATCCGTCTGATCAACGCGCTGCTGACCCAGGCGTTGCGCGAGAACGCGTCTGATATTCATATCGAACCTTTCGAGACGCGTTCGGTGGTTCGCTTTCGCATGGACGGCGCGCTGCGCGATGTGATCGAGCCAAAGCGCGCGTTGCATGCGGCGGTCGTATCACGCATCAAGGTGATGGCGCAGCTCGACATCGCCGAGAAGCGCCTGCCGCAGGATGGCCGCATCACCCTGCGCTTGGCCGGGCGGCCGGTCGATGTACGGGTATCGACGCTGCCCACCGGCCACGGTGAGCGCGTGGTACTGCGTCTGCTCGACAAGCAGGCGGGGCGACTGGAACTGGGACGGCTTGGCATGAGTGCCCCCACGCTTGCCGGGCTCGACGAACTGATCCACCGGCCGCACGGCATCGTGCTGGTGACCGGACCGACCGGCTCGGGCAAGACCACCACGCTGTACGCGGCGCTCTCAAGGCTGGATGCAAAGACGCTCAACATCATGACCGTCGAGGATCCGATCGAGTACGACCTCGACGGCATCGGCCAGACCCAGGCCAATGCACGCATCAACCTCAGTTTCGCACATGCATTGCGCGCCATCCTGCGGCAGGATCCGGATGTCATCATGATCGGCGAGATCCGCGACCTCGAAACCGCGCAGATCGCGGTGCAGGCCTCGCTCACCGGCCACCTGGTGCTGGCGACGCTGCACACCAACGACGCTGCCAGCTCGGTGACGCGCCTGATCGACATGGGGATCGAGCCCTTCCTGCTGGCGTCGAGCCTGCTGGGTGTGCTCGGCCAGCGTCTGGTGCGCCGGTTGTGCCCACTGTGCCGCCAGCCGCATGAGCCGGGCGACAAGGAAATCGTGGCACTGGGCCAGCCCGTCCTGAACGGGCCGCTGTACAGTGCGGTTGGCTGCTCCAGTTGCAATTCAACGGGCTATCGCGGCCGCACCGGCATCTACGAGCTGCTCGCCGTCGATGAAACGCTGCGTCGGATGATTCACGACGGCGTCGCCGAACAGGAGCTGCGCGCCTATGCCGTGGCGCACGGTATGACCAGCATGCGCACCGACGGCATGCGCTGGGTGTGCACCGGCGACACCGCGCTGGAAGAAGTGCTGCGTGTGACGCGCGAGAGCTGAGTGCAGGGATAGATGGCTGCATTCCGCTACGAGGCCTATGACGCCGCCGGCCGTTTACACAAGGGTGTGCTGGAAGCCGACACCGCGCGTCAGCTGCGCGCCCGGCTGCGTGAGCAGGGCCTGCTGGTTGCCGAGGTGACGACCGTGTCCGAAGACACGATGGCGCGCGGCAGCAATCACTGGCACTGGCGGCGCGGCCTGTCCGGCGCGCAACTGAGCCTGGTGACGCGTCAGTTCGCCACCCTGCTGGCGGCCGGTCTGCCGGTGGAGCAGACGCTCAACGCGCTGATCGAGCAGGCCGACACCGATTATCAGCGTCAGGTGCTGGCCGGGGTGCGCGGCGAAGTTCTGGCGGGGCATTCGCTGGCGCGCGCGCTGCAGAAATATCCGCGCGTGTTTCCCGATCTGTACGTGACCCTGGTGGCGGCAGGCGAGCACTCAGGCCGCCTCGGCGAGGTGATGGAGCGGCTGGCCGATTACACCGAATCGCACCAGGCCCTGCGGCAGAAAGTCGGACTGGCCTTTATTTATCCGGCGATTGTCACGCTGGTGGCGGGCACCGTGGTGCTTGGCCTCTTGACCTATGTGGTGCCGCAGGTGGTAAACGTGTTCCAGAACACCAGCCAGACGCTGCCGTGGCTCACCCTTGCGCTGATCGGGGTGAGCGATTTTCTGCGCGCCAGTTGGTGGCTGTGGCTGGCCGCGATTATCGCGGCAGTGTGGGCGGGGCGGCGTGCGCTGCATCTGCCGGGTCCGCGTCTGCGTTTTCATCGCTGGCTGCTGCGGCTGCCGCTGGTGGGGGGACTGGTGCGTGGCGTCAACAGCGCGCAGCTGGCGAGCACGCTTGGCATTCTGGTCGGCAGCGGGGTGCCGTTGCTGGCGGCGCTGCAGGCCGGTGCCGGCGTGGTGAACAACCTGCCGATGCGGCAGGCGGTGGAGGAGGCGGCGCGCAAGGTGCGCGAGGGCGGCAGCCTGAGCCGCGCACTCGCCACCGCCAAACTGTTTCCGCCGATGCTGGTGCACATGATCGCCAGCGGTGAGGCGAGTGGGCGGCTGGTGCACATGCTGGAGCGCGCCGCCGCACAGCAGGGGCGGGAGATGGAAAACCGCGTGATGGGACTGACCAGCCTGCTGGAGCCGTTGCTGATCGTGGTGATGGGGGTGGTGGTGTTGGTGATCGTGCTGGCGATCCTGCTGCCGATTTTCGAGATGAACCAGCTGGTGCGCTGATGCGCCAGCCAGGGCGTACATAAGGATATTGTATGAAATTTAGACTCGCTAACCGGTGCCGTCCCACGCGCGGCTTTACCTTGATCGAGATCATGGTGGTAGTCGCGATTCTCGGCATACTTGCCGCGCTGGTAGTGCCGAAGATCATGGGCCGCCCGGACGAGGCGCGCATTGTTGCCGCCAAACAGGATATCGCCGCGATCAAGCAGGCGTTGAACCTGTACCGCCTCGACAACACGCGCTATCCGACCACCGAGCAGGGCCTGCAGGCGCTGGTGGAACGGCCGGCCGCGGGACCGATTCCCGGCAACTGGAAGCCGGGCGGCTATCTGGAACGCCTGCCCAACGATCCCTGGGGGGCACCGTACCAGTACCTTAACCCCGGGTTGCGCGGCGAAACCGATATTTTCAGCCTCGGTGCGGATAGTGCGGCGGGCGGTGAAGGCAACAACGCGGACATCGGTTCGTGGGAGCTGTAAAAAGCCAGAGCGGTTTCACTCTGATCGAGATTCTCGTGGTGTTGGTGATCATCGGCATCATGGCTGGCCTGGTGGGGGTGAGCATGATGCCGGACGATGACCGCGTGGTTCGCAACGAGGCGCAGCGGCTGGCGCTGCTGCTCGAGCAGACGCGCGACCAGGCGGTGGCGTCGGGTGATCCGATCGCATTTTCGGTGGAACAGCGCCGCTACCGTTTCTGGGCGCGTGATGCCGAAAACCAGTGGGTGCCGAACCACGGCGATAAATTGCTGCAGGATCGCCCGCTGGCGGGCGGCGTGCAACTGGCGGCACTGCAGGTGAACCAGGTTAGCCTGGCGCCAGGCGAGCGCCTGCTGTTTCTGCCGTCTGGCAGCAACGCGCCATTCACCGTCGATCTGGTGCTCAACATGGCGCACGCGCGCATCCGCGGCGACAGCCTCGGCCGGGTACGGGTCGAACTACGGCAGGATGTGGTCCAATGAACCCGCGGCAGGCGCGCGGCTTTACCCTGATCGAGGTGCTGGTGGCGTTGGCAATCCTGGCGGTTGCGCTGGCCGCTGCCAGCCGCGCATCAGCGATGATGGCTGACAGTTCGACTGCGCTGCGCGAACGCCTGCTGGCCAGCTGGGTGGCACAGAACCGCCTGGCCGAGTTGCAGGCACGGCGCGCCTGGCCTGACGCCGGCACCCGCGAAGGCGAGGTGGAGCAGGCGGGGGTGAAGATGATCTGGCGTGAGGCCGTCAGCACCACGCCGAACCGGGCGTTTCGCCGTATCGAAATTAGCGTTGGCGCGACTGGGCGCGCCGACCACGCGCTGGCACGCCTGACCGGTTATCTGGTTCGTGCCGAGGACAAATGAAACAGCGCGGCTTTACCCTGGTGGAAATGCTGGTGGCGCTGATGATCTTCGCGCTGATGTCGGTGTTGGCCTACCGTGGGCTGGCCGCGGTGATGCAGACACGCGAGCACCTGACCGAGGACAACCGGCGCTGGCGCGATATTGCATTGACCCTGGCGCAACTGGAGCAGGACATGGACCTGGTAGTGGATCGCCCGGTGCGCGGCAATGGCAACCTGTTGTTGCCGGCGCTGGTCGGCAACCTGCAGACGGTGAACGCCGACGATGCGCAGCTGAGTTTCAGCCGCATGGGCATGGCGTGGCAAACCGGCGTGCTGGCCGACGTGCAGCGCCATGGCTACCGGCTCAACAACGGCACGCTCGAGCAACTGGTGTGGCCGGTGCTGGACCGGGCGCCGCTCAGCGAGCCCGTGGTGAATGTATTGCTGGAACGGGTGAACCGCTTCGAGTTACGCTACCTTGATAACAGCGGCAACTGGCAGCCGCGCTGGCCGTTGCCCGGGATGAAGGCGCTGCCGGCGGCACTGGAGATGGTGCTCGAACTCGACAACGGTATCGTCGTGACGCGGGTGTTTGCCCTGCCATGAAAACCCAGCGCGGCATGGCCGTCATCACCGCCATCCTGGTCGTCGCGCTGGTGGCGAGTACGGCTTCGTTCATGGCGTGGCAGCAACAGTTGTGGGTGCGTCAGGTGGAAAACCTCAACGCGCAGGCGCAGAGCCGGGTGGTGGCGCTGGCGGCGCTGCAGTGGGCGCGCTCGGCGCTGGCCCAGGATGCGCGCAGCAACAATGTGGACCATCTGGGCGAGGGCTGGGCGCAGGCGCTGGCGCCGCTGCCGGTGGAGGGGGGCGAACTGGCCGGCGGGTTGAGCGACCAGCAGGGCTTGTTCAATCTCAACAGCCTGGTGCGCGAGGGCAAGACCAGCGCGACCGATCTGGCGGTGTTTCGCAAGCTGCTGGAACTGCTGCGGTTGCCACCCGACCTCGCCAATGCCGTGGCCGACTGGATCGACCCCGACACCGAGGTCACGCATCCGGGCGGTGCCGAGGACATGGATTATCTGGCGCTTGATTTGCCCTACCGTGCTGGCAACCGGATGCTGACGACGGTAGACGGCCTGTATCGCATCAAGGGTTTCGACGCGGCGACGGTGGCACGCCTGCGCCCGTTTGTGACGGCGCTGCCGCAAGCGACGCCGGTCAATGTCAACACCGCAACGGCGGAAGTGCTGGCGGCCGCGATCGCCGGCCTGTCGCTCGACCAGGCACAGGTGCTGGTGGCAGCACGCAAGGCGCAGCATTTCAAGGACATTGCCGATTTTCGTGCAGATTTGCCGAAGACGGTGATGCAGGTGAACGAAACGCTGCTGAGTGTCGGCAGCCGCTATTTTCTGGTAACCGGCCACGCCCGTTTCGGCCGTGCGAAAGTGGGCTATCAAGCCCTGCTGGAACGTGAAACGACTGCCTGGCCGAAGCTGGTGTGGCAAAAGAATATCTGATTCAATCGACCCCTGACTATGAGCCTGCTGCGCATCCATTTACCTTCTTCCTGGCCCGACACTGAACCGGACGCCCCACTACCCTGGTGCCGTCTTGGCGCACGCGGAGAGCCGCTTGCTGCCGGCCACGCCACGCTTGCCAACCTGCCGCGCACCGAGGCCTGCGAATTGGTGCTCCCGGCGGAAGCTGTGCTGCTGACCCGCGTCAGCCTGCCGCGCGGCAGCAAGCAGAAAATGCGGCAGTTGCTGGCTTACGCAATCGAAGACCGGCTGGTGGCTGAACCCGATGCGGTGCATGTGGCCACCGGTCCCATGCTGGCCGATGGCCAGACCACGCTGGCGGTGGTCGACAAGGCCTGGCTGGCGCGGGTGCTGGCGCGTTTCAACGAGGCCGGCCTACGGCCGCGCAGCGCCTGGCCAGAAACCCTGCTGCCCCTGCTACCGGCCGATGGCTGGGTGATGGTGTGGGATGGCCGTGGCGGCTTCCTGCGTAGCGGCGAGCATGCGGGCATGAGCCTCGACGGCGGCTCGTCCACGCAGCCACCTGCCGCGCTCGTGCTGAGCGTGGCGGAAGCACGCGCGGCGGCAACACTGCCGCATCACCTGTTGTTGCGCCTGCGCGAAGCTACGCCGCCGCCCGACGTCAAAGCCTGGAGTGATGTGCTGGGGGTGATGGTCGAAATGGGGCTAGGGTGGACGCCCTTGCAGCGTCCGGATGTCGTCCGTGGCGGGATCGATCTGTTGCAGGGCGCCTTTGTTCCAACGGGTGCGGCGCGGGATTGGTGGCCTAGTTTGCGGTTGCCGCTGATTCTGGCCGGACTGATTGCCTTGCTGCAAATCGGTGCGACGACGACCGAGTGGTGGCGATTGAGCCGCGAAAAGCACCAGTTACAGGTGGCGATGGAAAAGAGTTTCCGCGAAGCCTTTCCCGACGCGCGCGTGGTCATCGACGCCCCGTTGCAGATGCAGCGCAAGCTGGCCGAACTGCGCGGTGCGTCGGGTCAGATGTCGCCGTCTGATTATCTGCCGCTGCTGTCGCGGACGGCTGCTGCGCTCGATGCCGACAGTCGCGGCCGCCTGCGCGCAATCCACTACGAAGCCAGCCAGCTCAGTCTCGACATGCCGGTGGTCGACCAGGCGGCAGCCGACCAGTTGATGACGCGATTGACTGCCGCCGGCCTGGCCGGGCAGTTGCAAAGCGTCAGCGGCACGCCGCCGCAAGCATTGGCGCGTATCGTGGTTACGGGGAGCACGCCATGAAAGACTCGCTGATTCAATTCTGGCGTTCGCGCGCGCCGCGCGAACGTTTCGTCCTTGCCGCCGGTTCGGCGCTGCTGCTGCTGGCCCTGGGGATTGCCTATGGGTGGCTGCCGATGCAGCGTGAGGTAGCGCAACTGCAGCAGGTGCTGCCGCAACTGCGCGTTCAGGCCCGGCAACTGCAGCAGGACGCGCAGGAAGTCGCCCGCCTCAAGGCACAGCCTGCGGTGACGCGGGAAGCGGGCAGCCTCGTCCTTGCCGTCGAACAACGCGCGCTGGCCACGGGGCTGCGCGAGCGTATCGAATCGATCACGCCGCAGGATGCCAGCCATGTTCGCGTGGTGTTGCCGCAGGTGGCATTTGATGCGTGGATCAGCTGGCTTGGTGAACTACAGACAAGCCATGGGGTGCGGGTGGAATCGGCCCATATCGGTGCGACCGACGACTCCGGGATGGTCAGCGTCGATGCGGTGCTGGTGGGCGGATGATGGCAGCACGTGCGCCTTTTCGTTTGCGCTGGCCACACTACCTGCTGGCTGTGCTGGTGTACCTGACACTGTTGCTGGCGTGGGCACCGGCCAGCCTGCTGGCGTGGGCGCTGCCACATTTCACCCAGCAGGCAGTGTCGCTCGACCAGGCCGAGGGAAGCCTGTGGCGCGGCCAGGCCGCGGGAATTCGGCTGAAGATTGCGGCGTCACCCGATTTGCAACTGGGCCGTATCGGCTGGCAGTTGCGCCCGCTTGACCTGTTCGGCGGTCGCCTCGGCTACCGGCTGCAACTCACCGGTGCGGGTATCCATGCGCAAGGTGTGGCGCGCGCAGGCGCAAAAAGCGGGGAACTGCTCGAAACCCAGATCGAACTGCCAGCAAAATGGCTGCAGCAACTGTTACCCGAACTCGGTTTGTGGCAGCCGGGCGGTCGCCTGGTTTTGACAACCAACCGCCTCGCCTTCAGCCGGACTGGCGCGGCCGAAGGCGAGGCCACGCTGCGTTGGCTGGATGCCGTTTCGGGCCGGGTGCATCCGCGGCTCGGCAGTTATCGCGCGGATATCAAAGGGATGGAAAACGGCCTGAAGTTCAAGCTGTCGACCGAATCGGGATCCTTGTCCTTGCAGGGGTTAGGCAATTGGGATCGCCGGCGTGGCGTGGTTTTCAATGGCGTGGCCCGTGCCACCCCGGACAGCAGGGTGGAACTGGGTGGGCTTTTGAGCCTGATCGGTCCGGCTCAGCCGAATGGCGACCGCATGATCCGCATCGTGAATTGAGACACGAATACTCCGGTGTTCCGGCACGAAGTCGCGTCAATACTGCGCATTCGATACCAGCGGCCCGAATCGCCATGCTAAATGTTGCATGTTTAAGATAAGCTCCAGACGGTATTTGACGATCAATGATGCTAAGTATGTTTTCTGCCCATGACCTGGTTTGCGAGCGTGGCGAGCGCCTGCTATTCAAGAATTTGGGCTTCGATCTGGGGCAAGGCGAAGCTTTGTTGGTGGGAGGAGGGAATGGCCGCGGCAAGACCAGCCTGTTGCGTATCCTTTGTGGCCTGTCTGCACCTGCCGCCGGCATGGTGTGCTGGCGTGGCGAACCCATAAGCAGGATGCATGAACAATATGCTCGGGAGATGGCCTACCTCGGACATGCCAACGGCATCAAGGACGACCTTTCCCCAATTGAAAACCTGCGGATCGCGGCGGCGCTGAACGGCCGCGAACTGGATGTCGGAGCTGCGACGGCTGCACTGGAGCGGGTGGGGCTGTCACGCTGCCTGGATTTTCCCGCACGGGTCTTGTCTTTTGGCCAGCGCCGCCGCGTTGCACTGGCTGGATTGATGACGGCGGGTGCCTTGCTGTGGATTCTGGACGAACCCCTGACCGGCCTGGATGTTCAGGGCGTGGCCATGGTGGAGCAGATGATCCACGATCATGTCGTGGCGGGCGGACTGGTGATCATGACGACCCATCAGCCGCTGGCGCTGGACGGGGTGACGCCTAAAACCTTGTCGGTCGGGGAATGAGCGTGCGCGTAAAGATGCTGAATTGCCAACCATCATGCGCTGCCTTCGATAGCCTTTGGTGGGCGTGTGATTTCCAATGCTGAAATTCCTGTTCACCGTCATTCGCCGCGATGTGTTGCTGGCTGCGCGACGGCGCGGCGACTGGCTGACCGCACAATTTTTCTTTGTCATGGTGGTCAGCATGTTTCCACTGGGCATCGGTCCCGAGCCGAGCATGCTGCGCACGATTGGCCCCGGGGTTGTCTGGGTGGCCGCGCTGCTCGCCTCGCTGCTGTCGCTGGGCCGGCTGTTTGCCGACGATTATCGCGAC
>JBFHXL010000003.1:0-22594 GCA_041599035.1 Thiobacillus sp.
CTGCCGCAACCGCCGCTGGTGTGGCAGGGCGAGCCCGTTCTCGAGATGGCGGCCATCGGGGTGAAGGTGGCCTTCACCCCGACCGTTGGAGCGGGCCTGAAACGTGCCTTGCTTGATGTCGGGCGGGTGGAGTTACGCCTGCGGACGGGACGTGAACGGATCCGGCTGGTGCCCGGCGGTCCGCATCGAACCCTCAAGAATCTGCTGCAGGAATCGGCCGTTCCACCCTGGGAACGTGGTCGCCTGCCGCTGCTGCTGTGCGACGGACGTCTGCTGTGGGCGGCGGGAATCGGTTTCGATGCGGATAGCCTGGCCGCCCCCGGGGAGCCCGGACTCATGCCTGCGTGCGTGTGACTGCGGAACGGCCTTGCGGATAGGGGTTTCCGATGCCACCGGCCCGGCTCGGGGGCGTCTGTTTTCGCGGGTGCTTTCGGCCGCGTCAGCTTCGCGCCCGTTGTGCTAAATGCGGGCCGGCCGGAAGACAAGCCGGGGCGGCTCGTGGTACCCTAGCGGGCTGATTTTCATGGATTTTATCGTTTTTTCTTACCTGTACCCCTCTGGAGCATAACCATGGCAGTTCAACGCACTTTTTCCATCATCAAACCCGATGCCGTCGCCAAGAATGTGATCGGCAAGATCGTCAGCCGCTTTGAGACCAATGGCCTCAAGGTCGTCGCGTCGAAAATGAAGCATCTGTCGCGTCAGGAAGCCGAAGGCTTTTACGCCGTGCACAAGGATCGTCCCTTCTTCAAGGACCTGGTCGAATTCATGATCTCGGGTCCGGTGGTGGTGCAGGTGCTGGAAGGTGAAGATGCCATTGCCAAGAACCGTGCCCTGATGGGTGCGACCGACCCGAAGAAAGCCGAAGCCGGCACCATTCGCGCCGATTTCGCCGAGAGCATCGACGCCAACGCGGTGCATGGCTCCGACGCGCCCGAGACCGCCGCAGTCGAAATTGCTTTCTTCTTCCCGGCCAGCGAAGTCTACGCAGGCCGTTAAGCCCGCATGCTGCAAAACCTGCTTGATCTTGATCTCGACGGACTGACCGCCTGGTTTACCGAACTCGGCGAAAAGCCGTTTCGCGCCAGGCAGGTGTTCCACTGGATCCATCAGGCAGGGGTGGCGGATTTTGCGCAGATGACCGATATCGCCAAAAGCCTGCGCGGAAAGTTGCAGCAGCAGGCGGTGGTGGCCCCGCCGGCTGTCAATTTTGCGCACACCTCGACGGACGGCACGCGCAAGTGGCTGTTCGATGTGGGTGTCGCCAACGGTATCGAAACCGTATTCATTCCCGAAGACGATCGCGGCACCCTGTGCGTATCGTCGCAGGTTGGCTGCGCGCTCGAGTGCACGTTCTGTTCGACCGGGCGCCAGGGCTTCAATCGCAACCTGAGCGTGGCCGAGATCATCGGTCAGCTGTGGGTGGCGAATCATGATTTGCGCGGCCAGGTTAACCGGACATCAGGTGAAGTGTCTGACCGGCCCGTGACCAATGTGGTGATGATGGGCATGGGTGAACCGCTGGCGAATTTCGAGAACGTGGTGACCGCGCTCGGCATCATGCTCGACGACCATGCCTACGGCCTGTCGCGGCGGCGGGTGACGGTATCGACGTCCGGCCTGGTGCCGGCGATGGACCGGCTGGCGGAACGGTGTCCGGTGGCGCTGGCGGTCAGCCTGCACGCGCCCAACGATGCGTTGCGCGACCGGATCGTGCCGATCAACAAAAAATATCCGTTGCACGAACTGATGGCAGCGTGCCGGCGCTATCTGGCGTATGCGCCGCGCGACTTCATTACATTCGAATACGTAATGCTGGCCGGGGTGAACGACCGCCCCGAACACGCGCGCCAGTTGATCGAGCTGACGCGCGATGTGCCGTGCAAATTCAATCTCATTCCGTTCAATCCGTTTCCGGATTCCGGGTATGAAAAACCGCCTGCCGAGAGCATGCGCATATTCCGCCAGATTCTGCAGGATGCGGGTTACGTGGTGACTACGCGAAAAACGCGTGGTGATGACATCGACGCGGCGTGTGGACAGCTGGCGGGCAAGGTGGCCGACAAGAGCGGGCGCGTCATGAAAAGAATGCAAAAGGAGGCAGCGTGAAAAAACGGATCGGCATGGTCGCAGCATTGCTGCTGGCGGGCTGCGCGGCGCAGCCAATGGAAAGTGCAAGCGGCGTTGCCGGCGCAACGGCCGACAGCGAAAACCGCCAGCGCGCGCGTACGTTTACCGAACTGGCCGGCGCCTATTACACCCGCGCCCAGTACAAGGTCGCGCTGGATGAACTGCGCAAGGCGATTACCGTCGATAAAAACTTTGGCCCGGCCTACAACATCTATGGCCTGATTTACATGGAACTGGCCGAAGACAAGCTGGCCGAGGAAAACTTCCTGCGCGCCATCGAACTCGACCGCAACGATTCCGAGGCGCGTAACAGCTTGGGCTGGTTCCTGTGCACGCGCGGTCGCTACGACGAGGGGCTGGCTCAATTCAGCGCGGCCTTTCGCAACCCGTTGTATGCGCGGCCCGAACTCGCCATCACCAACGCCGGCCTGTGCGCCGAGCAGAAGGGGGATCTCGGGCTGGCCGAAGCCAACTTGATGAAAGCGCTCAAGCTGCAACCCGACAACCCCAACACGGTCCTGAAGCTGGCCGGGTTCCGTTTTCGTCAGGGCCAACTGGCCGAGGCACAACGCCTGCTGGAGCGTCACGCCGAACTGGCGGCGCCGACCGCGGAAGGGCTGTGGCTGGGCGTGCGCCTGGAGCGCAAGCTGGGCGATCGGACCCAGGAAGCAGCGTACGGCCTGCAGCTGCGCAAGCGCTTCCCCGACTCCAATGAAGCCCGGCTGCTTCTGAGCGGGCGCTACGAATGAGCGGGAACGAGCAACTGTCGATCGGGCAGATTCTGCGTGACGCCCGCGATGCGCAGGGCGTCACGCTGGAAGATGCCGCCACGCGCTTGCGCCTGATGCATCGTCAGATCGAGGCGATGGAGACGGATGATTTCGAGAGCCTGGGGCAACCCGTGTTCGCGCGCGGGTTCGTGCGCAACTATGCGCGCCTGCTGGGTCTTGCGCCGGAACCGCTGCTGGCGCGGATGGAAGGTGCCCCCACCGAGACCGCTCCGGTCAGTCATGTCGAACCCCCTTTGCCGCGATCCTGGGTCTCTTCGCCCTGGCTGATTCTGCTGTTGCTGGGCGTGCTGGTGGTGGTGGCGGTACCCGTGGCCCTGTATCTGTGGCTTAACAGCGAAGTGGACGACACTCCGAACAGCCCCGTGCCGGTTGCACAGATCCAGCCGGCTCCGGTGCCCGCGTCCGTTCCAGCCGTTCCGGTGGTGCCGACCGATATTTCGGCTGCAGAGCCTGCGGCCTCCGCGACCGTAGCGGTTGAGCCAGCCGCGGTCGAGCCGGCCAGAGTGGAGGCGCCCGCCGAGCCGGCGACCCCTGCGGTCAACAGTGTGATGCACCTGGAATTTGGCGAGGAATCCTGGGTCGAGATCAAGGATGCCAGCGGCCGCATGCTGCACCGTCAGCTCAATCTTGCGGGCAGCAGCGTGGATGTCCATGGACGGCCCCCGTTTGATGTGGTGATTGGTAACGCAGCCCAGGTGAACATGACCTATAACGGCCGCGCCATCGACCTGAAACCTTTTATTTCCGTAACGGTTGCCCGTTTTACCCTGGAAGAGTGATGTCGCAGATTGTCCGTCGTTCCACCCGTCAGGTGCGGGTTGGTCATGTGCTGGTTGGCGGTGAGGCGCCGGTGGTGGTGCAGTCGATGACCAACACCGACACCGTCGATGTCACTGCCACGGTGCGCCAGGTGCAGGCCCTGGCCGAGGCCGGATCGGAACTGGTGCGGATCACCGTCAATTCACTGGAAGCCGCCACTGCGGTGCCGCGCATTCGTGAACGCCTGGATGCGCTGGGTTGCCGGGTGCCGCTGATCGGCGACTTCCACTTCAACGGCCACAAGTTGCTGACCCAGGTGCCCGAGTGCGCCGAGGCGCTGGCCAAGCTGCGCATCAATCCCGGCAATATCGGGCGCGGCAACAAGCGCGATGAACAGTTTGCCACCCTGATCGAGGTGGCCTGCCGTTACGACAAACCGGTGCGTATCGGCGTCAACTGGGGCAGTCTCGACCCGACGCTGGCGGCGCGCATGATGGATGAAAACGGACGTCTGGCGCAGCCGGCGGACCCCGAGGTCGTGATGCGCCGCGCGATGGTGGCCTCGGCACTGGAATCAGCCGGAAAAGCCGAGGAACTGGGCCTCGGCGGCGACAAGATCATCCTGTCGTGCAAGATGAGCCGGGTGCAGGATTTGATCGCGGTGTACCGCGACCTTGCCGCACAGTGCGATTATCCGCTGCATCTGGGGCTGACCGAGGCCGGCATGGGCAGCAAGGGCATCGTCGCCTCGACCGCCGCGTTGTCGGTCCTGTTGCAGGAAGGCATTGGCGACACGATCCGAATTTCGCTGACGCCCGAACCGGGGGGCGAGCGCATTCAGGAAGTCCGGGTCGGACAGGAAATCCTGCAGGCGCTGGGACTGCGTGCGTTCACCCCGCAGGTCACCGCTTGCCCCGGTTGCGGCCGCACCACCTCCACGGTGTTTCAGGAACTGGCGCAGGACATCGAAACCTATCTGCGCAATCAGATGCCGCTCTGGCGCACGCAGTATGCGGGCGTCGAGGCCATGCAGGTGGCGGTGATGGGGTGCGTGGTCAACGGCCCCGGAGAATCCAAGCATGCCAACATCGGCATCTCGCTTCCCGGGACCGGCGAAGTGCCGGTCGCGCCGGTGTATGTCGATGGCGAAAAAACCGTGACACTGAAAGGCGAGCGCATCGCCGCGGAATTCCAGGCGATCGTCGAGGACTATGTGCAGCGGCGGTATGGACATTGAAAACCTTTATCCGCGAAGGACGCGAAGAAGCGCGAAGAAAACCCATCCTGTCTTTCTTGTTTTTGCTTCGCGTCCCTTCGCGTCCTTCGCGGACAAAAACGATTTTTAAAATATGAGCAACAACATTCAATCCGTACGCGGCATGAACGACTGCCTGCCCGAGGTGACCGACACCTGGCAGGTATTCGAGTCCATTGTTCGCGACTGGCTGCGCCGCTACGGCTACCGTGAGATGCGCACGCCGATTCTCGAACACACCGGCCTGTTCAAGCGCGCCATCGGCGAGGTCACCGATATCGTCGAGAAGGAGATGTACACCTTCGTCGACGAGCTGAACGGCGAGTCGCTGACCTTGCGTCCCGAAGGCACGGCGTCTGCGGTGCGCTCGGTGATTCAGCACAATTTGCTGTACGACGGCGGCAAGCGCCTCTGGTACATGGGGCCGATGTTCCGTCACGAGCGTCCGCAAAAAGGCCGCTACCGCCAGTTCCACCAGGTGGGGGTCGAGGCGCTCGGCTTTGCCGGGCCGGACGTGGACGCCGAATTGATTTTGATGTGCGCCGACCTGTGGCGCGCACTCGGCATTGCGCCGACGCTGCAGCTGAACACGCTGGGTGATATCGAATCACGGCAGCGCCACCGCGCCAAGCTGATTGCCTATTTCGAGGCGCATCAGGACGCGCTCGACGAAGATGCCCGGCGGCGACTGCACAGCAATCCGCTGCGCATCCTCGACAGCAAAAACCCGGCGATGCAGGCGCTGAACGATGCCGCGCCCAAGCTGACGGACGAACTGGACGAGGCAGCATTGGTCCATTTCGATGCGCTGCAGGGCCTGCTGCGCGCAAATGGCGTCGCCTTCGAACTCAATCCGCGCCTGGTGCGTGGTCTCGACTACTACAATCGCACCGTGTTCGAATGGGTGACCGATCAACTGGGTGCGCAGGGCACCGTGTGCGCAGGCGGCCGCTATGACGGCCTGATCGAGCAGCTCGGCGGCAAGCCGGCACCGGCTGCCGGCTTCGCGATGGGGATCGAACGGCTGCTGTCATTGATGGAGGCGGGCAACGCCGCGCTTGCATCGCCGGTTGCGGACGCGTATATCGTCCATGCCGGTGAGGCTGCCCAGGTATTTGCCTGGCAAACGGCCGGTGCGTTGCGGGGTGCCGGTCTTGCCGCCGTGCTGCATTGCGGCGGCGGCAGCTTCAAGTCGCAAATGAAAAAGGCCGATGCCAGCCGCGCGCGTTATGCGGTGATCATCGGCGATGACGAGGCTGCCGCGCGGCAGGTGACATTGAAACCGCTGCGTGGACCGGCTGAGCAGACCCGCGTCGAGGTGGCGCAGGCTATTGAACTTCTGAAAAAGGCATAAATCACGATGGCAACCTATGATCTCGACGAGCAGGAACGGCTGGACGAACTGAAAGCCTGGTGGAAACGCTGGGGCAACCTGGTGATGATTGGGCTGGCTGTGGTGATTGCGGTAACAGGGGGCTGGCGCTATTGGCAGAACCACACCGTGACCCAGAGCCTGGAAGCGGCGAGCGTGTACGAGAAACTCACCCAGTCGCTGGCGGCCAACGATGGCAAGGGCGCGCGCGAAGCCGGCGCAATGCTGATCGAGCAGTACAAGGGCACGGCCTACGCGCCGCGCGCCGCGCTGCTGCTGGCCAAACTCAATGTCGCCGGCAAGGACATGAAAAGTGCGCAGACCCAGCTGGAGTGGGCGGTGGCCAACAGCAAGGAACCTGCCATCAAGGATCTGGCGCGCCTGCGCCTGGCCGGGGTGCAGCTCGATCAGAAGCAGTATGACGCTGCCCTGAAAACGCTGTCCAGCGCCCACAGCGATGCGTTTGCGCCGCGCTTCGATGACTTGAAGGGCGACGTGCTGCTGGCGCAGGGCAAGCAGGCTGACGCACGTGCCGCCTACCAGGCGGCATTCGGCAAAATGCAGGAAGACAACGCGTATCGCACGATCGTCGAGCTGAAGCTTGATGCACTGGGAGGACCGGCCAAGTGAAGATGCGTCTGATTGCAGTGGGCCTTGCGCTGGCCTTGTCCGGTTGCAGCACGGTAAGCGGCTGGTTTGGTTCGAGCCCGGCCAAGGCAAAGCCGGCTGAACTGGTTGAATTCAAGCCCACCGCCAGTCTCGCCGAAGCATGGAAGGCCGGGACGGGCGAGGCGGAGGATGCGCTGTTCCATCCCCAGGTCGGGGGCGATGACGTCGTCGCCGCCGGCGGCAGCCGGGTGCTGCGCATTGACGTGCAAACCGGGCGGACGGTGTGGAATACCGATACCGGCGTGAAGCTGTCGGCCGGCGCGGGTGCGGGTCAGGGCCTGGTATTGGCGGGCGGCGGCAAGGGAGAATTGCTGGCGCTGGATCTGGCTAGCGGCCAGCCGCGCTGGAAGGTGGAACTGTCAAGCGAGGTGAGCGGACAGTTGCTGGCGGTGGCAGACATGGTCATCGCCCGCACCGGGGATGGCAGCGTGCATGGACTTTCAGCTGCCGACGGAAGCCGCAAGTGGTTGTATAGCCGCAATCTGCCTTCGCTGAGCCTGCGTGGGTCGAGCGGGATGGTGGTTCGCGACAACGTGCTGTACACCGGATTTCCCGGTGGCAAACTGGTCGCGCTGAATGCGGCCAATGGCGCCCAGCTGTGGGAAGTGACGGTGGCGCTGCCGCGCGGGGCGACCGAGCTCGAGCGGGTCGCCGACGTGATGGGGAATCCGGTGGTGGACGAGCGGCAGGTATGCGCCGTGGCCTATCAGGGACGGGTGGCCTGCTTCGATCGCCAGAAGGGCACGCTGTTATGGGCGCGCGACACGTCAAGCAACAGCGGGTTGGCAATGGATGAGCGCAATGTCTATGTGACCGATGACCAGGATGCCGTGACGGCCTACGATAAAAACAGCGGCCGCGCCGGCTGGCGGCAGGACAAGCTGGCGCGTCGCCAGGTCACCGCGCCCCTGGCGCTGGGCACCTGGGTGGTGGTGGCCGATGCGGAAGGTTACGTGCATGTGTTGTCCGCAGACGATGGCAGTTTTATCGCGCGAGCCAAGGTCGACAGCCGTGTAGGCACGGCGCCGACCGACATCGGACCGGGCTTCGCGGTGCAGACAATCAAGGGCAGCGTCGTTGCCTTCAGGCTTAAATAAGCACCAACTCAAACACACAGGCATGCCGGCCTTGCCGGTGTGCCAGCAAGGATAGCCATGCTTCCCACTCTGGTTCTTGTTGGGCGCCCCAACGTCGGCAAGTCCACCCTGTTCAACCGTCTCACCGGTACCCGCGATGCCCTGGTGCACGACCTGCCGGGGATGACGCGCGACCGTCATTACGGGCGCGGGCGCATCGGAGGAAAGCCCTATCTGGTGGTGGACACCGGCGGTCTGGAACCGGTTGCGAAAGAAGGCATCATGGCAGAAATGGCGCGCCAGACGCTGCAGGCCATCGATGAAGCCGATGCCGTCATTTTCATGGTCGATGCCCGGGCCGGGCTGACGGCACAGGACAAGGTCATTGCCGAGCGTCTGCGGCGTGCGACGTGCCCGGTGCTGCTTGCGGTCAACAAGGCCGAGGGCATGAACAGTGCCATCGTGACCGCCGAATTCCACGAACTGGCACTGGGCGTGCCGATGGCCGTTTCGAGCGCGCATGGTGACGGCATTTCCGATCTGGTGGACGAAGCGCTGGCACCGTTTTCCGTGGAAGAGGACACGGCCGACGATTTCGGCATCCCCAAGATCGCGTTGGTCGGACGCCCCAACGTCGGCAAGTCGACGCTGGTCAATGCGCTGGTGGGAGAGGAGCGCGTCATCGCGTTCGATCAGCCGGGCACCACGCGCGATTCGATCTACGTCGAGTTCGAACGCGACAGCAAGCCCTACATCCTGATCGACACCGCCGGCGTGCGGCGCCGCGGCAAAGTGTTCGAGACGGTGGAAAAGTTTTCCGTCGTCAAGACCCTGCAGGCGATCGAGGATGCCAACGTGGTGGTGCTGGTGCTCGATGCACGCGAAAATATTTCCGAACAGGACGCGCACCTGGCCGGCTTCGTACTCGAAACCGGGCGCGCGCTGGTGGTAGCGGTCAACAAGTGGGACGGCCTGAGTCCCGAACTGCGCGAAGACGTGAAGCGCGACATCGGACGCAAGCTGGCCTTCCTCGATTTTGCGCGCTTCAACTACATTTCGGCGTTGAAGAGCAAGGGACTGGAAAACCTGTTGAAGGATGTGGAAGCCGCGCACGCCGCCGCGTTCATCAAGATGACCACACCCAAGCTGACGCGGGTGCTGGAAATGGCGGTGGAGCAACATGCGCCGCCCAAGTCCGGATTGTTCCGGCCCAAGCCGCGCTATGCCCACCAGGGCGGCAAGAACCCGCCGGTGATCGTGTTACACGGCAATGCGCTGGAGGGGCTGCGCGACGATTACAAACGGTATCTGGAAAGCAGTTTCCGCAAGGCGTTCAAGCTACAGGGCACGCCGCTGCGCATCCAGATCAAGGAAGACGGCAGCAAGAATCCGTTCGAGGGGAAAACGCGCGGCCCGCTCAGCGAGAGCGAAGCCACACGGATGCGGCGCCAGAAACGGATCCGGCGCAAGGTTCATGGCTCGAAATGAGCGTGGCCGCGGCATTCAGTCCAGCCAGCGCACCAGATAGAACAGCTTGAATCCTTCGGAGGAGCGAGCCGGGCCGCTGGCAATCGCCGCATGGCGATTGTTGTCCGGATCGGCATGCGCCCGCGCCTCGGCTTCGCTGGCATAGACCTCCACCACCCCTTCGGGAAAGCGTTTGCGTTTCTTGCCTGCGGGCGTGTAAATCACCACCGCCGAGGTGCCGACGACCCTGGATTCGATATCGGTGAACAGACTGGCGGATTGCGGCATGACGGTCTCGATGCGGTATGGCTAGCCACGCTGCATCAATGGGTCTTCTTCGGGATGCTGCTGATCTTGACCGCGTGGGAATTGGGCGTTTCGTCGGTGAAATGCGGGCGCTCTTCCAGGGTGCGACCGGTGAGTTGGGCCAGTTCGGCTTCGCGGTTGGAAATCACCACCAGACAATCCTTGATGCCGAGCACGGTGGCTTCGGACAGCGGACTGGGGTTGCCGTCACGCGGCGCTGTATCGCGCACGATCGAGGTCAGGGTTTTGCGCATCATGCGCATGATGCGCTGCTCGTCTTGCAGGGTTTTATCGATGTCCATGGGGAAAATCTCCGGAACGGCAGCAAAGGAAACAATTGTCGGCGCCGCGCGGAGCTTCGTCAATGCAAGGCCTTGCAGGCGGCAAGGATAAAATACGCGACGGGGTGCATAAATATTATGAACCGACAGCGGCGCCCGGCTGATTTAAGCTAGCCGCTGAAGGAGAACCCGAATGTCAGATCCCCAAAGCCCCGAGTCGAACGAAGTCCGCGAAATTCGCACCAATCCTGTCGTGCCGAGCGAATCGGTGCTGGTCGCCACCGCGCGCAGCATGCGCCCGAAAAAGGCCGAAGACCTGGCGCCGCGCGATACCCGCAAACACGTCGAGACCTGCCCGTTCTGTCGCGGTAACGAACACAAGACCCCACCGGTGATCATGGCCGTGCCGCCGGAAGGCGACTGGCATATCCGCATGGTTGAAAACCTGTATCCGGTGCTGGGTGATGACCGCTCGCAGGCCAACTTCACTTTCGGGCTGCAGCAGACCATCGACGGTTACGGCCGGCACGAAGTCATCATCGACCATCATGAACACGGCATCGCCATTCACGAAATGGCAGAAAGCCATCTGGCGACATTGTTCGGCGTGTACCAGACGCGCATGCGGCAACTGTTCGCGTCGGATAAGCGGCTTAAATATGTGCTGGTGTTCAAGAATTTTGGCCCGGCAGCCGGCGCCTCGATTCCGCATACCCACAGCCAGATGATCGCGATGCCGGTGGTGCCGGAGAATGTCGATGCCGAGGTGAAAAACAGTGCCGCACATTATGCCAAGCACCACCACTGCATCTTCTGCGCGCTGATCGACGAGGCGCTGACCTTCGAGGCGACGATTTACGACCGCAACTCGGGTGCGGTGCGGCGCAAGATCAACGTCGGCCAGTATGTGGTCGAGCGCGGCGAAAAATTCATCGCCATCAAGCCCTTTGCCAGCCGTTATGAGTGGGAGGTGCATATCCTGCCGCTGGAGCACCAGGCCGACTTTGTCGATCTGCGTGCCGAGGACATGGACGACCTGGCGCGGGTGATGAAGCGCACCATGGCGCGGCTGGACGCGGTCATCGGCGGCGCGCAATACAACTTCTTCCTGCATTCGGTGCCGCATGATGCCAAACGTGATGCGCATGCGCCGAGTTACCACTGGCATCTTGAAATTTGTCCGCGGACGTCGATCCCCACCGGCTTCGAGCTGGGGTCGGGCCTGTTCGTCAATACCGTCAACCCGGAACAGGCTGCCGAGCGACTGCGCACGGTGGAATTGTGAACAGTGGAATTGTGATCGGGTGTGGCGTGGCTGCCTGCTTGAACTAGAATGAAAAGCCGGCTGGATCCCCGCCACCTTCCCAGGAACCCTGCTTGAATCGTCCCGCCCCGTCAGACCCATCCCGTTTTCCTTGTAGGCGCCCAGCGTGCCTATCCTGCCGTTGCAAGCAGTCCTCGCCTTTGATGGCCGGGCGCCTGCTGTCGGCGGCATGGAGCGTGTCCCGTGTTTGACCGGCACGAGGGCGGCGAGCGCGTCATTCTGGTAGCGCTCGATTTCGGCAAGCCCGATTTTGCCGAAGGCGTGGCCGAATTGCGCCTGTTGGCGAGCGGCGCCGGACTGGACATTCGGGGCGAGGTGCAGGGCAAGCGCAGTCGTCCGGATGCGGCGCTGTTTGTCGGCAGCGGCAAGGCCGACGAGATCGCCGCGCTGGTCGCGGCCACCGAGGCCGACGTCGTCATTTTCAACCACGAACTGTCGCCCGCGCAGGAGCGCAATCTGGAGCGCCGCCTGCACTGCCGGGTGATCGACCGGGTCAGCCTGATCCTGGATATTTTTGCCCGCCGCGCGCGCAGTGCCGAGGGCAAACTGCAGGTCGAACTGGCGCAGCTGCAGCATTTGTCTACCCGTCTGGTGCGGGGCTGGACCCACCTGGAACGCCAGCGCGGCGGCGTCGGCATGCGCGGCCCCGGTGAGAAGCAGCTGGAGACCGACCGTCGCCTGCTCGGCGTGCGGGTCAAGGCGCTGCGCGAGCGACTCGCCAAACTGGGCAAGCAGCGCCGCACCCAGCGGCGCTCGCGTTCGCGCCAGCACGTATTGTCGGTCGCCCTGGTGGGCTATACCAACGCGGGTAAATCCACCTTGTTCAATGCGCTGACGCGTGCCGGCGCCTATGCGGCCGACCAGTTGTTCGCCACGCTGGATACCACGACCCGCAAAATCTACCTGCCACGCCTGGCTGAATCAGCCGGTGGCGAGCCGGCAAGCGGCGAGGTGGTGCTCTCGGATACGGTGGGATTCATTACCAATCTGCCGCATGACCTGGTGGCGGCTTTTCGCGCCACGCTGGAGGCTACTGCCGAGGCCGACCTGTTGCTGCACGTGATCGATTCCGCCAGTCCCGGCCGCGAGCGCCAGATCGATGCGGTCGACAAGGTGCTGCGCGAGATTGGCGCGGATGCGGTGCCGCAGCTTCGCGTCTACAACAAGCTTGATTTGACAGGCGTTGCGCCGGGGGTCGGGCGCGACGAATATGGTAAACTTCAAAGCGTGTATGTTTCCGCGCAAACTGGCGCGGGGCTTGAACTTTTACGCGATGCGCTGTCGGAAATCCTGCTTGCCAACCGGGTTCAGGATAAAGTCGGCACGCCAGACGAATCTTTCCCCCAACCTCTTTCTGCATGACCTGACAATATGGCCTGGAATGACCCGCAATGGGGCAACAAAGACAACCGCAAGAATAGCGGACCGCCCGACCTGGACGAGCTTTGGAAGCGCCTGAACGATCGTCTTAATGGCCTGTTCGGCAACAAAGGCCGCGGCGACAATGGCGGCGGCGATGGCATGTCTTCCGGCGGCCTGCCCGGCGGCGGCAATCTGGTCGGCCTGCTGATCGGGGTGCTGGTGCTGGTATGGGTGGCAAGCGGGTTTTACATTGTCGATACCGGCCAGCGCGGCATCGTGCTGCGTTTTGGCAAATATGTCGAAACTACCGAGCCGGGGCCGCGCTGGCATCTGCCGTGGCCGGTCGAGTCGCGTGAAATCGTCAACGTCGATCAGGTGCGCACGGCCGAAATCGGCTACCGCAACAACGTCAAGAGCAAGGTGCTGAGAGAGTCGCTGATGCTGACGGATGACGAAAACATCATCGATCTGCAGTTTGCCGTGCAATACATTCTGAAAGACCCGAAGGCTTTCCTGTTTGTGAACCGCGCGCCGGAAGACACGGTGTTGCAGGTGGCCGAGACTGCGATGCGTGAAATCGTCGGCAAGAACAAGATGGACTTTGTGTTGTACGAAGGTCGCGCCGACATTGCCGCAGACGCCAAGTTGCTGATGCAGCGGATTCTCGATCGCTACAACACCGGCATCAGCATCAGCCAGGTGACGCTGCAAAACATTCAGCCGCCCGAACAGGTGCAGGCTGCATTCGACGATGCGGTGAAAGCGGGACAAGACCGCGAACGCCTGAAGAACGAGGCGGAGGCCTACTTCAACGACGTGGTGCCGCGTGCGCGTGGTGTGGCCTCGCGCCTGAAGGAAGAAGCCGAGGGCTACAGGCTGTCGGTGACTGCCAACGCGGAAGGTGAAGCCGCCCGTTTTGTGCAGATCCTGACCGAATATCAGAAAGCGCCGCAGGTTACGCGCCAGCGACTTTATCTCGACACCATGCAGACCGTGATGAACAACACCAGCAAAGTGGTGGTGGACCAGAAAGGCGGCAACAGCCTTTTGTATCTGCCGCTCGATAAATTGCAGCAGATCGTCAGCCAGCCATACAGCGGCGCGCCAGATGTATTGCAGCCATCGACTACCACGCCGGGGACGGTCGATACCCGATCGCGCGACGCCTTCCGTAACCGTGACCGGGAGGAACGGCCATGAGCAAGAGCATGAGTTCGTTGGTGATCTTCCTGCTGGTCGGCCTGATTGTGCTGAGCAGCAGCATGTACACGGTGGACCAGCGGCAAAATGCCCTGGTGTTCCAGCTCGGGGAAGTGGTTTCGGTGAAGAAAACCCCCGGCCTGTATTTCAAGCTGCCGATGGTGCAGAACATCCGTTTCTTCGATACCCGCATTCTGACGTTGGATGCGGCTGACCCCGAGCGCTTCATCACCTCGGAAAAGAAAAACGTGCTGGTGGATTCGTTCATCAAGTGGCGCGTGATCGATGCGCTGCAATACTATGTGTCGGTGGGGGGCGATGAGACCCGGGCGCAGATTCGTTTGAACCAGACAGTCAATGATGGCCTGCGTGCCGAGTTCGGCAAGCGCACCATTAACGATGTTGTTTCGGGCCGGCGCGAGGAGATCATGAAGATCATTCGTGCCAAGGCCGACCAGGATGCGCGCAAGATTGGTGTCCAGGTGGTGGACGTGCGGATCAAGCGGGTTGATCTGCCGGAAACGGTGTCGGAAAACGTCTATCGCCGGATGGAAGCGGAGCGCAAGCAGGTCGCCAACGAGTTGCGTTCGACCGGCGCGGCCGAAGCCGAAAAGATCAAGGCCGATGCCGACAAGCAGAAGGACGTGATCATCGCTGAGGCCTATCGAGACGCCCAGAGCGTCAAGGGTCTGGGCGATGCCAAGGCTTCCGCGCTGTATGCCGCAGCGTACGGGCGAAACGCCGAGTTTTATGCGTTCTATCGCAGCATGCAGGCCTATCGCGAAAGCTTTAAAAGCAAGAGCGACGTGATGGTGCTCGATCCCAGTGCAGACTTCTTCAAATACATGAAGAATCCGCGTGCCGCCGGTGGTAAATGACCGGCTCCGACTGGCTGGCTGCAGTCGGATTGTTGCTGGTGATTGAAGGGATCATGCCGTTTGTCGCGCCTGCAATGTGGCGTGAAGGTTTCAGCAGAATGCTGGAGCTCAAGAATGGCCAGTTGCGTTTTATCGGCGCTGCCTCGATAGTGGGCGGCGTTTTTTTGTTGATGATGTTGAGCTGAATTGTTGAATCGAGATGACCGCCTGGTTGCTCCCTGAAAATGTAGAAGACGTCCTGCCGCCACAAGCCTGGCGCATGGAAGACATGCGCCGTGCACTGCTCGATCTGTTCCGCAGCCGGGGCTATCAGCTGGTGATTCCGCCGCTGATGGAGTACGTCGATTCGTTGCTGACCGGCGTCGGCGCCGACCTCGATCTCAAAACCTTCAAGCTGGTCGATCAATTGACTGGCCGGCTGATGGGGGTTCGCGCGGATATCACGCCGCAGGTGGCGCGCATCGACGCGCACTTGCTGGCGGCCAATTCCGTGAACCGGCTGTGCTACGCCGGCAGCGTGCTGCACACCCAGTCGGATGGCTTTCATCGCTCGCGCGAACCGATCCAGATCGGAGCCGAGCTGTATGGCGAAGCCGGTGCCGAAGCAGATCTCGAAGTCCTGACCCTGATGTTGCAGGGTCTGTCTGCGTGCGGCGTGAACGCGTTGCAACTGGATATTGGTCATGTCGGGGTTTACCGTGCCCTGGCGCAGGAAGCCGGCTTGAGCGGCGAGGTCGAGCATCAATTGTTCGGCGCATTGCAGTCCAAGGACAGCAGCGCCGTGGCCGTGCTGACGGCAGGCTTGTCCGCCGCATTGCGCGAGGCGTTTGCCGCGCTGCCGGTGTTGTACGGTGATCGCAGTGTGCTGGCCGAGGCGCGGAGGAGGCTGCCCCAGTTGCCCGCCGTACAGGCCGCGCTGGATACGCTGGATGCGCTGGACCAGGGCCTGGACAAGACCGAAGTCGCCTACGATCTGGCCGAACTGCGCGGCTATGGCTATCACAGCGGCGTCGTGTTTGCCGCCTATGCCGGCGGACGCAGCCATGCGATTGCGCAGGGCGGACGCTACGACGAAGTCGGGCGGGTATTTGGCCGGGCACGTCCGGCCACTGGTTTCAGTCTGGATTTACGCGAGCTGGCCATCGTCAGCTCGAAGTCATAAAGGGAGAGCATCATCATGGCAGCAAAAAACGTCGTCGTCATCGGCACCCAGTGGGGCGATGAAGGCAAGGGCAAAATCGTCGACTGGCTGACGGACCGCGCACAAGGCGTGGTGCGCTTCCAGGGTGGTCACAACGCAGGCCACACCCTGGTGGTGGCGGGCAAGAAAACCGTGCTGCACCTGATCCCGTCCGGCATTCTGCGCGACAACGTCACCTGCTACATCGGCAACGGCGTGGTGCTGTCGCCGACCGCGCTGCTGGAAGAAATGGACATGCTGCTGGCCGCCGGCGTGGATGTGGAAAACCGCCTCAAGCTTAGCGAAGCCTGCCCGCTCATCATGCCGCACCACATCGCGCTCGATCAGGCGCGCGAGATCGCCAAGGGCGCCGGCAAGATCGGTACCACCGGGCGCGGCATTGGCCCGACATACGAAGACAAGGTCGCACGCCGTGCCTTGCGCCTGCAGGACCTGTTCCACCGCGAGCGCTTTGCCGCCAAGCTGGGCGAAGTGCTCGATCACCACAACTTCATGCTGAAGAATTATTACAAGGCTGACGTGGTCGATTTCAACCAGACGCTCGACAGCATGATGGCCATGGCCGATCGCCTGAAGCCGATGGTCGCCGATGTGCCGCGCAGCCTTTACGAAGCCAACAAGGCCGGCGGCAACCTGCTGTTTGAGGGCGCGCAGGGCACGCTGCTCGACATCGACCACGGCACCTACCCGTTTGTGACCTCGTCCAACTGCACCGCCGGTGGCGCGGCTACGGGCGCCGGCGTCGGGCCGAATTCGCTGCACTACGTGCTGGGCATCACCAAGGCCTACACCACGCGTGTCGGCTCGGGCCCGTTCCCCACCGAACTGTTTGACGATATCGGTCAGTATCTCGGCGAAAAGGGCCATGAAGTTGGCGCCACCACCGGACGGGCCCGTCGTTGCGGCTGGTTCGATGCGGCGGCGCTCAAGCGCTCGATCCAGATCAACGGCGTGTCGGGCCTGTGCGTGACCAAGCTGGACGTGCTGGATGGGCTGGAAACCGTGCGCGTGTGTGTCGGCTACAAGATCGACGGCGAAGTGTGCGACATCCTGCCGGTGGGCGCGGAATCGATTGCCCAGGTCGAGCCGATCTACGAAGATCTGCCGGGTTGGACCGATACCACGGTCGGGGTGCAGGATTTCGACAAGTTGCCGCAGAAGGCGCAAACCTACCTGAAGCGGATGGAGGCCTTGTGCGAGGTGCCGGTGGACGTGGTATCGACCGGACCGGACCGGGTGGAAACGATTGTGCGTCGTCACCCTTATGAGGTGTAATGCCTGTCATTAAGGCTACACAAGTAAAAAGCCGACACGAGGTCGGCTTTTTACTTACAACTGGTGCCCAGAAGAGGACTCGAACCTCCACACCTTGCGGCACACGGACCTGAACCGTGCGCGTCTACCAATTCCGCCATCTGGGCAATAAGGCGCGCATTTTAGAGAGCAGAGACTAAATTGTCAACGAAGATGACTTCAAAAAAATCCCGCAGCTGCAGCAGCAAGCATCAAATCCCGGCAATCCGCCTGGCCGATCCGTTCTATGACCGCGAGGTCGAGCGTTACGAATCGCCCTTGCCGAGTCGGGAATACATCCTGCAATTGATCACCGAGATGGGCTGTCCGGTCGATGTGGATGCCTTTTCCGATCAACTGCATATTACCGAGGCCGAGCGCGACCTGTTCCAGCGTCGCCTCGGCGCGATGCAGCGTGACGGCCAGCTCATGCTCAACCGCAAGCGCCAGCTGTGTCTGCCGGACAAGCTCGACCTGATCAAGGGCCGGGTCGAGGGCCACCCGGACGGCTTTGGCTTCGTCGCGCCGGACGAGGGCGGTGGCGACCTGTTCCTGTCGGCCAAGGAAATGCACCGCGTGCTGCACGGCGACAGGGTGCTGGTGCGCGTGGCGGGCTTCGACAAGCGTGGCCGCCGCGAGGGCAAGATCGTCGAGGTGCTGGAGCACGTCAACCGCTTTGTCGTCGGCCGCTATTACCTCGAAGGCGGCGTCGGCTTCTTGATTGCGGAAAACCGCCGCATCAACCAGGACATTCTGGTGCCGGCCGAAAACGCAGGCAATGCAAAGTCCGGCCAGGTCGTCACGGTGGAAATCGTCACCCAGCCCGGCGCGCATAACGAAGCCGTCGGGCGCGTATCCGAGATTCTGGGCAGCTACACTGGCCCCGGCATGGAAATCGAGATTGCGCTGCGCAAGCACGATTTGCCGTATGTGTTTCCGGACGATGTCGAGAAGCAGGCGGAGGCGTTACCCAAAAAAGTCATGAAAAAGGACTTGGCGGACCGCGAGGACATCCGCCACCTGCCGCTGGTCACCATTGATGGCGAAACCGCGCGCGACTTCGACGATGCGGTGTACTGCGAGCCGCTCGGCCGCAGTGGTTTCCGCTTGATCGTGGCGATTGCCGACGTCAGCCATTACGTAAAACCCGGCGACGCGCTCGACAGCGAAGGCTACAGTCGCGGCAACTCGGTGTATTTTCCGCGCCGCGTCATCCCCATGCTGCCCGAGGCATTGTCCAACGGCCTGTGCTCGCTGAATCCGGAAGTCGACCGTCTCTCGATGGTGTGTGACATGCGCATCACCAGCACCGGCAGCATCAAGGAATACCGCTTCTATCCGGCGGTGATCTATTCGCACGCGCGCCTTACCTACAACCAGGTGTGGGACTGGCTTTCCGGCGCTGCCAAGCCGGAGAAGAAACAGGCTGCATTGATGCCGCATCTGCAGGCGCTGGACAAGCTTTTCCGTGTCCTGCTCAAAGCGCGCGCCAAGCGTGGTGCGATCGATTTCGGCTCGACCGAAACGCAGATCATTTTTGACGAGCAGGGCAAGATCAAGGAAATCGTCCCGGTGATCCGCAACGACGCGCACCGCATCATCGAGGAATGCATGCTGGCGGCCAACGTCTGCGCCTCGGATTTCTTGCATGAAAATGAGCAGCCTGCGCTGTTCCGCGTGCATGAGGGGCCCACTCCGGAAAAACTGGCTGCTCTGCGTGGTTTCCTCGCCGAATTCGGCCTCGATCTTGGTGGTGGCGACAAGCCGCACGCCAAGGATTACGGTGTGCTGCTGGACAAGATCAAGGATCGCCCTGATCACGGCCTGCTGCAGACCGTGATGCTGCGCTCGCTCCGGCAGGCCATCTACGCGCCGGACAACAAGGGCCATTTCGGCCTGGCCTACGAGGCCTATACGCATTTCACTTCGCCGATCCGCCGTTATCCCGACCTGCTGGTGCACCGTGGCATCAAGGCCGTGCTGAAGGGGGAGAAACTGCCCGCCAAAGGCCTGTCGGAAGTCGGTGCGCACTGCTCGATGACCGAGCGCCGCGCCGACGATGCCACGCGCGACGTCGACGCCTGGCTCAAGACCTATTTCATGCAGGACCGCATCGGCGACGAATACACCGGCACCGTCAGCGCAGTGACCAGCTTCGGGATGTTTGTCGCGATCGACGACATCTACATCGAGGGTCTGGTACACGTGTCCGAGCTCGGCCAGGATTATTTCCACTACGACCAGGCCAAGCACATGATGCTTGGCGAGCGTAGCGGCAAGCGCTATCGCCTGGGCGACCGCGTGCGCATCAAGGTCATGCGCGCCGACATCGAGACCAGCAAGATCGACTTTAGCCTCGTCGAGCAGGAAAACTCCGCGCTCGACATGCAGCGTGCATTCGAGAAAAAATCGCCGGATAAGAATTCGGAAAAACCTAAAACGCCAAAAGCCAAGCCTGCCAAGCCCAGGTCATCGAAACCCAAAACGGCGAAAGCCAGAACCAGCAGCAAGAAGCAATGAGCGGGAAGTCTGCCGATAAACACGGCGCAGAAAAACTTATCTATGGATTTCATGCCGTGCTGGCGCGGCTGCGCCAGGACCCGTCCGGCGTGCTGGAAATCTATCTCGACCTCACCCGCCGCGACGCGCGGGCGCGCGATCTGGTCAAACAGGCCAAGGACAACAAGGTTGGACTCGCGCAGGTCGAAGCCGATCGGCTGAATCGGCTGGTCGGCAAGAATGCCAACCACCAGGGCGTCGTCGCCAGGGTCAAACCGGTTGCGCTCACCCATTCGCTCGACGACGTGCTGGAAAACATCAAGGGCTCACCGCTGCTACTCATCCTCGACGGCATCACCGACCCGCACAACCTCGGCGCCATCATGCGCTCGGCCGATGCCTTCGGCGTGCACGCCGTCATCGCGCCGAAAGACAACGCCGTCGGCATCAACGCCACGGTGGAAAAGGTCGCTTCCGGCGCGGCCGATACCGTGCCCTACATCATGGTCACCAATCTGTCGCGCACCATCGAAGAACTCAAGGAACACAACATCTGGGTCATCGCCACCGACATGGACGGCGAGCAGCCCCTGTCGAAAATCGATGCCAAGACCGGTATTGCCTGGGTGCTGGGCGCCGAGGGCGCGGGCATCCGCCGCCTGGTCAAGCAAAACTGCGATCAGGTCGCACGGATTCCCATCGGCGGTACAGTGGAAAGCCTCAACGTCTCTGTGTCGGCAGCATTGTGTTTGTATGAGACGGCACGCCAGCGCAATTTATGATCCCCATCTAATTACCTTGGGTTCCTGAGTTGCTGGTGAAGGTGCCATGAATACATCGATTCTTTCGTGAGCCCTGCTGTTCAGCTCGATTGGCCTGGGTTATTTCATTTGCGGCAAGAAACAAAAGGCAGTTGTTCCGCTGTTCTGCGGACTGGGCCTGATGATCTATCCGTATTTCGTTTCCAGCACGATATTGCTTGTCGCGATCGGGGCCGCCCTGATGGCGGTGCCTTATTTCGTCAGGCTTTAACGTTGCAGGTGTTTCAAACTTGAAACCGTAGCAGACCTTACCTCGGTTCCTGCAAACGCAACAAACACGCAGCCCCCCTGTGCGTCATCACTCTCCCGCAGCGCCCGTCTCACGCCTCGCCGCAAGCCAAAAATGATCTATGTTGAGTAACTTGCTTGATTCATTACTGGGAACAACCAGGGATCAAGTCATTGCCCACTGGGCAATTTATTCAAGGAGATGAATGATGCGTACACGATTGATGATTGCAACGATGATAGCAGCGGCATTTGCCGCACCGCAGGCTTTGGCACAAATGCCTGCCAAAGGGGACAAACCAGCGATGCCTATGGCTGGCGATGTCGACATGGACAAGCACTACGCGGCGATGCAGGAACGGTATAAAAAAATGCAGGAGCAGATGGCGCGCCTGAGCAAGGCGAAAGATCCGAAAGAGCGCCAGAAAATCCTCGAAGAACACTGGAAGACCATGCATGAAGGAATGGATACGATGATGGGTCGTGGAGGCATGGGGCACGGCATGATGATGGGTGGGATGGGCATGATGGGCGGTATGGGGCCAGGCGGCGGCATGGGACCGGGAGGCAAAATGGGCCCTGGGGCGGGTATGGGGCCCGGAGCCGGAATGGGCCCCATGTCCCCGGACATGCTGAATCAGCGCCAGCGCCGCATCGAACAACGCATGGACATGATGCAGATGATGATGGACCAGCTGATGCAGCATCAGGGCATGAGCGGCCAGATGCCTGGCGCCAGGTAAATCCGGCTGAATCCCGCGCTACTTACGCCCCGGCAAAACCGGGGCGTTTTCATTCAGGCATCCGTGCAGCGGTTCATGCCAGTTCCTGCAGGCGCAGCAAACGCGCCGCCTCTTCATCCCGCGCATCGTCAATCTCCCGCATCACGCCTTCCAGATCAACCGGCGGCAGGGTGCTTTCGTACCGGCCGGTAAGTTCGATATCGGGATGCAGGTTGCCGTGCTCGTACAAAGCCCAAATTTCCTCGGCGTATTGCGTGCTCAACAATGACGGCGCGTATTGGCTGAAGTAGGTCCTGAGGTTGTTCACATCGCGCGTCAGCATCGCCTGGGCGTGGTTGTTGCCGGCGGCGTCGACCGCTTGCGGCAGGTCGATGATGACCGGGCCGTCTTCGGCGACAAGGATATTGAACTCGGACAGGTCGCCGTGGATGACGCCGGCGTACAGCATGCGCACCACTTCGCGGATCAGGGTGGCGTGATGGGCAATGGCTTCATCTTCGGTGAACGACACGTCGTTGAGCCGTGGCGCGGCGTTGCCGTCGGCATCGGCCACCAGTTCCATCAGCAATACCCCTTCGTGAAAGTTGTACGGCGTCGGCACGCGCACACCGGCATGGGCGAGCCGATACAGCGCATCGACCTCGGCGCTTTGCCAGGCGGCTTCCTGCATCTCGCGCCCGTACTTGGTGCCCTTGGCCATGGCGCGCGCCTGGCGGCTGTTCTTGGTCTTGCGGTTTTCGGTGTAGTCGACGGCCTGGCGAAAGCTGCGCTTGTTGGCTTCCTTGTAGACCTTGGCGCAACGGATGTCGTCACCGCAGCGCACTACGAAGACCATGGCTTCCTTGCCGCTCATGAGCTGACGCACGACGCCGTCGATCAGGCCGTCTTCGAGCAGGGGTTCGAGTCGCTTGGGGATTTTCATTGAATGATGATCTAGCC
>JBFHXL010000004.1:0-21458 GCA_041599035.1 Thiobacillus sp.
GATGATCCGGGTCAACGCGCAGATCGAACTCGACGAGCGCGAAATTCAGGAAAGCTTCGTCCGCGCCTCCGGCCCCGGCGGGCAGAACGTCAACAAGGTTTCCACCGCCGTGCAACTGCGCTTCGACGTTGCCCATTCGCCATCTTTGCCAGAACCGGTACGCGAGCGACTCCTGAAACTGGCTGGCCGCCGCGTCACCCAGGATGGCGTCCTGATCATCGAAGCCGAACGCTACCGCAGCCAGCGCCGCAACCGCGACGACGCGCTGGAACGGCTGATCGCGCTGATCCAGGAAGCCTGCGAAGTCGACAAGCCGCGCCACCCCACCCGCCCGACCCTGGCGTCCAAAAAACGGCGCCTGGCCAGCAAGCAGCAGCGTGGGGACATCAAGAAGCTGCGTGGATCGAAGCCGTTAACGGAACACTAGCGCCAGACTGATCCGGACAGGCACGTCACGCAATCCAAAATGGCGATCGAACCGGTTCACGCATAGTCTGTTTGCAGGGCAAATGCCTCGAAGCCTTCGACGGGCAGCGGCCTGCTGAAGAAATACCCCTGGTAGGCATGGCAGCCCGAAGCTGCCAGAAAATCCCGTTGCGCGTCCGTTTCAACCCCCTCCGCGATGACGTCCAGGCCCAGGCTGCGGGCGAGCGCCACGATGGTTCTGGCAATCGCAGCATCGTTCGGGTCAGTGAGGACGTCGCGCACAAAGGACTGGTCGATCTTCAGCTGGTCCAATGGCAGGCGTTTCAGGTAGGAAAGCGAGGAATAACCGGTACCGAAGTCGTCCAGCGAAAACCCCACCCCCTCATTTTTCAGCATGAACATTTTATCGATAATGCTCTCGATGTCGCCTGCCAGCAGGCTTTCCGTCAATTCCAGCTTCAGTCGCTGCGGGTTCGCACCGGTGTTTCTGAGTACCGCCCGCACCTGATCCACGAAGGTGGTCTGGCTGAACTGATGGACGCTGACGTTCACCGCTATCGTGAGATGGGCCATCTCCGGGCGGGCGGCCCATGCAGCCAGCTGGGTGCAGGCGGTTTCCAGCACCCAGAGGCCCAAAGGCCGGATCAGCCCGGTTTCTTCAGCCAGGGGAATGAATTCGGCAGGCGACACCATGCCGCGCCTGGAATGCGGCCAGCGCAGCAGAACCTCGGCGCCCGTCACACCCCCTTCGTCGGCAACCTGGGCCTGGTAGTGAAGCAGGAACTGTTTCTCGTCGATCGCCTCGCGAAGATCCTTTTCCAGCGCGGCGCGATTCATCACGGACGTCTCCATCTCGGGATCGAAGAAACTCAGGGTATTGCGCCCCGCTTCCTTCGACTTGTACATGGCGAGGTCGGCTTGCTTCATCAGGTCTTCGATGCGGGAATGCCGGCCCATGAACAGGGTGATGCCGATGCTGACCGTGCTCTGGTGGACGACCTCCCCGAACTGATATATCTGGCCAAGCGCGTGCAGAATCTTGTCTGCGATCATTTCTGCACTCATGGCAGCATCTTTTTCGCTTGTGCCCAGCCCTGTCAGCAACACCACGAATTCATCACCACCGAGCCGGGCCACACTGTCGCTTTCACGCACGCATGCCAGCAGGCGCCGGGCAACGTGGTTGAGCAGCAAATCACCCATGCTATGGCCGTGCGTGTCGTTGAGCGCCTTGAAATTGTCGAGGTCGATAAACAGCAGCGCGCCATAACTATCGTTACGGGCGCTGACAATCATGGCCTGTTTCAGGCGGTCCAGCAGGAGGGTCCGGTTGGGCAGGCCGGTGAGCTGGTCAAAGAAGGCCAGCTGGTTGATCCGGTCTTCCGCGATCTTGCGTTCCGTAATGTCGAAATGCGTGCCGACGTAATGGGTGACGACGCCGTTGTCGTCCTTCACGGCCGATATCGTGAGCCATTTCGGATACTCCTCGCCGCTTTTGCGCCGATCCCAGATTTCTCCCTGCCAGCTACCGTTGCGGTTGATGCTCGTCCACATCTTTCGATAAAAGTCTGCATTATGGCGACCCGACTTGAGCAGGCGCGGCGTCTGGCCCACGGCCTCTTCTGCCGTGTAGCCGCTGATTTCGGTAAAGGCCCGGTTGACCCGCAGGATCACCCCCTCAGCGTTGGTAACGACCATACCTTCCTGTGAATCGAAGACGGCGGCGGCGATTTGAAGCTGTTCCTCGGCTTGTTTGCGCTCGGTAATATCGGTGTGGGTGCCAATCATGCGCAATGGATTGCCCGCGGCATCACGGCTGATCAATTTTCCCCTGGCCAGTATCCATTTCCAGGAACCGTTCTTGCAGCGCATGCGAAATTCGGCAACGTAAATAGGCTGATTCCCTGCGAAATAGTCCTCGATGAGCGCCTGCACGCGATCCCGGTCATCCGGGTGGAGATGCTCTAGAAACGCCGTTCCCGTGTCCGGAAACTCAACCTCGGCATACCCGAGCATTTCTTTCCAGTGCCGGGAAAACAGGGCTTCATCGGTTTGCGGGTTCCAGTCCCAGACGCCGTCACCGGCGCCTTCCAGTGCGAATTTCCAGCGTGCTTCGCTGTCGCGCAGCTGGCTCGTCATCTCGCGGTTACGTGAAATAGCGGCAAGCGCCAGCGCGCCCAGCGCCAGAAAGACCGTAGTCAGCGCGACCGTTACGGCGAGAGTATTGGTGGTGAAAACCGAGGCGGGCAAATCCGCCACGTCACCCCGTACGAAGTATGCGGCGGCCATGCCGGTGTAATGCATGCCCGCTGTCGCGCTGCCCAGGATGACGGCGACCCACGCGTCATGCGTCTTCTGCAAGCGGGCCACGCCGCTTTTTACATACAAAGCAAAATACGACAGCGCGACCGCCACGAAGATCGATAGTGTGAACAGGGCGGGATCGTAGCGCACGAAACCATCCAGCCGCATGGCGGCCATGCCGGTGTAATGCATGGTTCCGATGCCGGCACCCAGCAAAACGCTTCGCGCCAGCAATGACAAGCGTTTTTCGCCATGCCACGCGACACCCAATGCCGCGCCACTGGCCAGAATGCTGGGAAGCATCGAAACCAGAGTGATGAACGGGTCGTATCTGATTCCGCAAGGCAGGCTCAACGCCAGCATGCCGATGAAATGCATCGCCCAGATGCCGATACCCAGGGTGAACGCACTGATCAACGCCCATGTCAGCCTGGAGCTCGTGTTATGCACCTGCCCGATTCGTTTCGAGGCGCACAGTGCAGCATAGGAAGCAAAAATGGCGAGCAGCACCGAGACGATGACCCACGTCGGGCTGTAGACGCCCTCGTACAGGAGGCTCGCGTCAGGCGGAACAGGAAAAAACTTGAGCACTTCGACCATGACGCTTCTTGCGCGACTCCCTTATTATCAGCCCGGCTTCCCTTCCGCCGGAGCATCATCTGAGACGGCGTTGAATACCGGTCCGGATGTATTGCACAAAACCTGCACACATCGTTGTAACGGCCAATCCGGCTTGAAGTTGAATCATGCCTGAACACGGCGTGCCCGCCGGCTGAACCTGGGCGGCCACTCGAGGTCCATGTCCGGCATGCATGGCGCTTTCCTGCCCTGAAAAGGCGCGCTTTCTCGAGAGAGGACGCCGCCACCCTGTTTCGGGGGCAGTCCTTCAGGCTGTGCGGTCTTAGCCGAAGGTCAGCCCCATCGCCTCGCGCACATCGCGCATGGTGTCATGCGCGAGTTCCTGCGCCTTCTCATTGCCGTCGGCGAGGATGTTGCGCACCTGGTCCGGATTCTCCTCATAGAATGCCGCGCGTTCACGGATCGGCGCGAGTTCGGCCAGCACGCCGTCGATGACCGGCTGCTTGCATTCGAGGCAGCCGATTCCGGCGCTGGTGCAGCCCGCGGTGACCCATTGGCGGGTGGCATCGTCGGAATACACCAGGTGAAACTGCCACACCGGGCAGTTGGCCGGATTGCCCGGGTCGGTGCGGCGCACGCGCGCGGGGTCGGTCGGCATGGTGCGAATTTTCTTGCTGACCACTTCCGGGTCTTCGCGCAGGGCGATGGTGTTGTTGTAGGACTTGGACATCTTCTGCCCGTCGAGCCCCGGCATTTTCGAGGCTTCGGTCAGCAGGGCCTCGGGCTCGGCCAGGATCATCTTGCCGGAGCCTTCCAGATAACCGAACAGGCGCTCGCGGTCGTTCAGCGACAGGTTCTGCGCGTCGTTCAAAAGCGCCTTGGCGGATTCCAGCGCTTCATCGTCCCCTTTTTCCTGATAGGCGGTGCGGCATTCCTCGTACAGCCGTGCCTTTTTCGAGCCAAGTTTCTTGACCGCGGCACGCGCCTTGTCCTCGAACCCCGGCTCGCGGCCATACATGTGGTTGAAACGGCGCGCCAGTTCGCGGGTGAATTCGATGTGCGGAATCTGGTCTTCGCCGACCGGGACCCGGTTGGCGCGGTAGATCAGGATGTCGGCGCTCATCAGCAGCGGATAGCCGAGAAAGCCGTAGGTCGACAGGTCCTTGCTGGCCAGCTTTTCCTGCTGGTCCTTGTAGGTGGGCACGCGTTCCAGCCAGCCCAGCGGCGTCATCATCGACAACAGCAAATGCAGTTCGGCATGCTCGATCACGCGCGACTGCACGAACAGCGTGGCCTGCGCCGGGTCGATGCCCGCGGCAAGCCAGTCGATCACCATGTCACGCGCGTTCTCCTCGATCATCTCCGGCGTGTCGTAGTGGGTGGTCAGCGCATGCCAGTCGGCGACGAAAAACAGGCACTGGTATTCGTTTTGCAGACGCAGCCAGTTTTTGAGGACGCCATGGTAGTGGCCAAGATGGAGGCGCCCGGTGGGGCGCATGCCAGAGAGAACGCGATCGGAATACATTTTTTGGAGTCGAGAGTTAAGGGCGAAGAGTCGGGAGGATTTCGGGTCAGGACAGCACGATCTGGATCAGGCCGACCAGCTGGGCGGAATCCAGCCCGCTGACGAGCGCGATGAGGCCGATGAACAGGCTGATAAGCGGCCACAGGATGATGCCGAGGATGCCGGTGAACATCAGCCCGAGCAGAATGAACAGGCCATAGGGCTCAAGCCGGGAATACTGAATCGCCTGTTTCACCGGCAGCAGGCTCACCGCGACGCGACCGCCGTCGAGCGGCGGCAGCGGAATCAGGTTCAGCGCCATCAGGATGACGTTGATGAATACGCCGGCCGCGCCCATCAGCATCAGCGGCGCTGAAGCAAAACCGCTGCCCAGCACATGGCCCAGCTGGATCATCAGCGCCCAGAACACCGCCATGACGAAGTTCATGCCGGGGCCGGCGAGCGCCACCCACAGCATGTCCTGCTTGGGCCGGCGCAGGCGGCCGAAATTGACCGGCACCGGCTTGGCCCAGCCGAACAGGATCGCGCCGCCGCCGAGCAGCTTGCTGGTCAGCAGAATCAGCAGCGGCACCAGGATGGTGCCGACCGGGTCGATGTGCTTGAGCGGGTTGACGGTGATGCGTCCGGCAGCAGCCGCGGTCATGTCGCCGAAGTAGCGCGCGACATAACCGTGTGCCGCCTCGTGCAGGGTGATGGCAAAGATCACCGGAATCGCGAACACGGCAATTTTCTGGATCAGGCTCAGTTCCATCTCGGGTCAGGTCTCGAAGTCCGATGCGTTGCCCTTGCCGTAACGCAGCACGGCCGGGGTATCGGTCGTGAGATCGATCACCGTGGTTGGCGTGAGGCCACAGGCGCCCCCATCGATCACCAGTTCGACCAGGTGCTCCAGACGCTCACGCATTTCCCACGGCTCGGTCAGCGGCACATCCTCGCCGTGCAGCAGCAGCGTGGACGACAGGATCGGCTCGCCCAATTCGGCCAGCAGCGCCTGCACCACAGGATGCGCCGGCACGCGCAGGCCGATGGTGTCGTGCTTCTTGTGCAAGAGCCGCTTCGGCACTTCGCGGGTGCCGCGCAGGATGAAGGTGTAGGCCCCCGGTGTATGGGCTTTCAGCAGGCGGAACTGGAGGTTGTCCACCTGGGCGTAGCGGCCGAGTTCGGACAGGTCGCTGCAAATCAGCGTGAGGTCATGCTCGCTATCGAGGCCGCGCACCGCCAGCAGCCGCATCGCCGCCTCCTTGTCGCCGATGCGGCAACCGAGCGCATAGCACGAGTCGGTGGGATACACGATCACGCCGCCGCGCTTGAGGATGTCGACCGCCTGCTGGATCAGGCGGGGTTGCGGGTTGTCGCTATGAATATTGAAGAATTGCGCCATATGTGCTCAAGCGATGGAAAGGGAAAGATGCTGCGCAAGCTCGGGCCAGTTTTGCCAGACCGGCTGGCAATAATACGGCAGCTGGGGAAGCTGGCCGATATCGGCGCCTTCCCCCGGCGCATGAAAGTCGGCGCCGCGCGAGGCCTTGAGGCCGAAGGCGCGCGCCAGATCGGCAAACTTGCCGTACTCGGAGGGATGGTGGCTGCCGCTGATCACTTCGATGCCCTCGCCCCCCAGCGCGCGGAACGCATCCAGCAACAGATGCAGCTGGCGCGCATTGAACGCGTAGCGCCCGGGATGGGCGATTACCGCCATGCCGCCGCTGGCGCGGATCCAGCCGACCGCGTTTTCCAGCGAGGTCCACTCGTGCTCGACATAGCCGGGGTGGCCGGGCGTGAGAAAACGCTTGAAGGCGCCGCGCATGTCGGGGGCATGTCCCTGGGCCACCAGCCAGCGTGCAAAATGGGTGCGTCCCACCATCTGCTTGTTGACCGCATAGCCGTCGGCGCCTTCGTAGGCGCCGACGATGCCGTGTTGCGCCAGATCCCCGGCCATGCGCCGGGCGCGCTCCATCCGGCCCAGACGAATGTCATGGAGTCCGTTCGCCAGAGCGGAACACCGGGGATCGATGCGCAGACCCACGATATGCACCGTCTGCCCGCCCCAGGTCACCGAGATTTCAACCCCCGGAATCAGCGTCAAGTCCGTCCCGGCAGCCGCCGCCTGCGCCGCCGCCAGCCCGCTCACATCGTCGTGGTCGGTCAGCGCGAGCACATGCACGCCGTTGGCCGCGGCACGCGCGACCACATCGGCGGGAGACAGCACACCGTCAGAAACGTTGGAATGGCAATGCAGATCGATATTCAGCATCGATGATCAGAATCAGGGAACCAAGGCCAAAAGCGCTTGGTCAGGAGGGGGAATCATAGCAAAATAAGCAGCCTCCTGAATTGAGCCCCCCTGCAGAGCCGAACCATAATGAAAAAACTGCTGTTTGATCTGTTTCCGATCATCATCTTTTTCATCGCCTACAAACTGGGCGATGCCAATGCCGAAGCCACGAATGCCTTCATGGCCAGCGTGGGCCTGCCGCAACCCGCGGGCGTGAGCGAAAAGCCCGGCATTTACCTCGCGACCCTGATCGCCATCGTGGCCAGCTTTGGCCAGATCGCCTGGGTCAAGCTGCGCGGCCACAAGGTCGAAACCATGATGTGGGTCAGCCTCGGCATCATTGCCGTGTTCGGCGGCGCCACCCTGTGGCTGCACGACGAAAGCTTCATCAAGTGGAAGCCGACCGTGCTCTACTGGGTTTTTGCCGGCATCATTTTTGGCGCAGCGGCGCTGGGCCGCAACGTCATCAAAAGCCTCATGGGCGCGCAAATGGAACTTCCCGAGCCCGCATGGAGTCGGTTGAACGCGAGCTGGGGCGGATTTTTTACCGTCATGGGGGTTGCAAATCTATATGTCGCCTTCAACTTCTCGACTGACGCCTGGGTCAACTTCAAGCTGTTTGGCAGCCTGGGGCTGATGCTGGTGTTCGTGATTGGCCAGAGCATGATGCTGACCAAATATTTGGACAAGACCGATCTAGAGAAAGAAGAAAAGCAATAATGTTCTACGCCATCGTCGGACAGGATGTGTCCGACAGCCTCGAGATGCGGCTTGCCGCGCGTCCCGCCCATCTGGATCGCCTGCAGGCGCTGCAACAGGCAGGGCGCCTGCTGCTGGCAGGCCCGTTTCCCGCCATCGACAGCACCGACCCCGGTGCAGCCGGATTTTCCGGCAGTCTGATCGTGGCTGAATTCGGGTCGCTGGCCGACGCCCAGGCGTGGGCCGATGCCGATCCTTACGTGGCTGCGGGCGTGTATGCCAGCGTCAGCGTCAAACCCTTCAAGAAAGTATTGCCCGCATGAGTACAGCCGATCTGATCCGTGAACGCCTCGCCGTTCTGGAACCCGAAACCTTCACCCTCGAAGACGAAAGCGCCCAGCACCGGGGCCATGCCGGTGCCGCCGGCGGCGGCGGACATTTCCGCCTCACCCTGGTCTCCCCCAAATTCCGCACGCTTTCCACCCTCGCCCGCCACCGTCTGGTATATGACGCCATGGGCGAACTCATGCAGCGCGAGATTCACGCGCTGTCCATCACCGCCTTAACCCCGGAAGAACTCTGAAAGGAATCCGAATGCGCATTGCCCTGCTCCCTAGCCTGATCCTGCTGGCGCTGTCCCCACTGGCCCAGGCGCAAACCGCTACCGCAGCTCCTGCCCCAGCGACTGCCGAAGCCAGCAAGCCGCTGGCCATTGTCAACGGCAGAGAAATCCCCGCGCTCTACGGCGAACTGGTCAAGCGTGAAATGGCCCAGGGCCAGCCCGACTCACCGCAACTCGACACCCGGGTCCGCGAGTCGCTGATCAATCTGGAACTGATGTCGCGTGCCGCCATCGACAAGGGGCTCGACAAGGACCCGCAACTGGCCGCGGCGCTGGACATCCGCCGCAAGGACCAACTGGCGAAAGCCTATCTGGAAGACTACGTCAAAGCCCATCCGGTCAGCGACCCCGAAATCCAGGCTGCGTACGACAAGGTCAAGGCCGAAGCGATTGAACCGGAATACCATGCGCGCCACATCCTGGTCAAAACCGAGGCCGAGGCCAAAAAGCTGATTACCAGCCTGGGCAAAAAAGCCAAATTCGATGACCTGGCCAAACAATATTCCCAGGATCCGGGTTCGGCGAAGAATGGCGGCGTACTCGACTGGTCAGACCGCCGCGCCTTCGTCAAGGAATTCTCCGATGCCATGGTCAGCCTGAAAAAGGGCGAAACAACCAAAACACCGGTGAAGACGCAGTTTGGCTACCACATCATCCGTCTCGATGACACGCGTCAGCCGCAGTTGCCGCCGCTGGATGCGGTGCGCGGCGAAATCACCAAGCAGTTGCAGCAGCAGCGTGTGCGTGACGCCATCACGGCAATGCGTGCCAATGCAAAAATCGAATAATCCGCTAATAATACAAACTAGGGGCGACGCCCCTTCTTCATTTGACAGGGAGCCATCATGGCCGGCAAAGAATATAACCACCTGCAAGACATTTTTCTCAACACCCTGCGCAAGGAGCGCATTCCGGTGTCCGTTTTTCTCGTCAACGGTATCAAGCTGATGGGACGAATCGAATCATTCGACCAGTTCGTAGTGCTGCTGAAAGGGCAGGATCAGGCGGCCCAGATGATTTTCAAGCACGCCATTTCGACCATCTCGCCGTCGCGCGAAGTGGTCCTGCCGCACCGCGAAGCCGAAGCTTAATCAGCGTCTTTACTCGACATGGGCGGCCAGCAGTCTGGCCGCCGTTCGTGCGTCGACCAGAACAACGCCCCCCCCGCGATACGCCTGCTTGTGGCGAGCGGAAATCGTGGGCAGCTTCCGCGAATCATTCAGATACATCACCACGTAGCCCTCGGGATGCGCGCTGAGCCAGGAACCCAGTTCGGCTCCCTGCAGCACGACCAGCGGCGCTTCCAGCCTGCCGAGGAATTGATATTGCGCGTGGTAGTTCGCAGCGTTCGCCACCGGCAGGCCTTGCGTCTGGACCTGTTTGATCGCCTGCGCCATCGGCTTGACGTCGTACATGGGGTCAATTGATCGCGAAACGGCTATCTGCACCAAGGCGAGGGTGGCAGCCCCCAGCAGCACCAATGTCAGCACCGGTTGTACGCCGCGCCGTCCGGCCACCCAGGCCAGCAAGGCCAGCAGCACCAGCAACATGCCCGGCCACACGGGCGGCAATTCGACCACGTGGGCCTGCAGCGCCGCGATCTGTCCCGTGCCAGCCAGAATCAGCGCGCCGCCCAGCCCGGCCGCCAGCAAGGCAGGCAGGCCGACGCGGAACGCCGTTCGGCCTGCCAGCACACGTGCAGTCAGCAAGGCAAATGCCGGAAACAGCGGGATTAGATAGTGCGGCTGCTTGCCGCTGATGAAAGAAAACGCGATGAAAACCGGCAGCATCCAGGCCAGGCAGAAACGCGTGCCGCGGTCCAGTCCGACGCGCCGATGATGGGCCAGCGCCTTCCAGAATCCCGGCCAGGCAAACCACGGAAACAGCAGCACCGGCAGCAGGGGCAGATACCACCAGAACGGACGCCGGTGGGCAAAGGAGTCGACCATGCGGTCAGCGGTCTGGCCCCAGAAAATCGCATTGCGATAGGCCTCCCCTCCCGACATGCCGGCCGGCAAGGTCCACGCCAGACCGATGGCGGCTCCGAGCAGGATGGCCAGCGCAACGCCACCGAACCAGCGTTTTATCTGGAGACCGTTCTGCCACCAAGGCGCCAGTACCGCGGCAGGCAACAGGTCGAGCAGAACGACGGGACCCTTGGTCAGCACGCCGAAACCAATCGCGATCCCCAGCAAGACAAAACCACGCCGTTTTCCATCGGCCGCCTCGAGCATGCCCAGCATGCCCAGCAGCACCCAGAACGCCAGCAGCACATCGAACATGGCGGACGTGGAAAACACGATCCACCACAAGGATCCCATCAGGACCAGTGCAGCCGAACCCGCCACGCCGCCAAGCTGCGGCCACAAACGGCGTGCCAGCGTATACGTGAGGACCAGGCTGCCGGCAGAAAACAGGGGGGATACCAGGCGCGGCCACCAGTCGTTGACGCCGAACAGCGCCCAGCCGATCTGGAACATCCAGAACATGAAGGGCGGTTTGTGGCTGTAGGGCTCGCCGTTCTTGAACGGCACCAGAAAATCACCGCGCAGCCACATTTCCCAGGCGGCGCTGACGTAGCGGGTTTCGTCGATCGGAACCAGCGGCCGGGTCAGCAGGGCCACTGCGGCGAGCAGCACAAGCAGCAGCAGACTCAGCAGCAGGCTGCGGCTGCCGGACTTAGCCCCTGGAATCGGATTCATGCGTATCTCCTGTGCCGGATTCGGCCAACGCGGCGTCGACCTTGTCGTCAAGGCTCAGTCCGTGGCGGAAATGGCGGTAAAGGTAGGCGCCCAGAAGTCCCGAGATCAGGAACAGACCGATGGCGAGCGCGAGTTTCAAGGCCGGTGCAATGTGAACGCCGCTGCCGACCAGCGCGAACACCAGCGTCTGCGGCAGATAGCCCAGAAAGGAGCCCAAAAAGAAATGGCGGGGGCGAATGCTGGAAATCCCCGCTGCGAGATTGGTCAGCAGGTTGTTGCCTACCGGCAGCAGGCGAACCAGCACGGTCATGGCAAAGGGATGCGCATGGATGAAGCGGTCGAACCTGCCGGCACGCACGCCCAGTCGCGACCGCAAAAAGCCCTGGCCGAACAGGCGCGCATAACTGAAGCTCAGCACGCAGCCCAGCAACGCGGCCAGCGCGCCGAGCACGGTGCCCAGCCCCAAACCAAAAGCATAGCCGCTGAACGCATAGCCACCCAGAAAGGCGATGATCTGGCGCGGCAGGCCAATGGCGGTAAACAGCCCCCCCATCAGCAGAAACAGCAAGGCGCCATTGATGCCGTGGCCGCGCACCCGGGCATCGATCCAGGCCTCGTTGACGCTGCTGCCAAGATCGCTGGTTTTGAACAGGTAGCCCAGCAAGGCCAGGCTCAGTATCAGCGCCAGGCCTTTGAGGATGACGCGCGCGTTCATTCAGGCCGCATGTCTTTGCAATCGGAATCGGGCTCGATCACCGGCAGGCGCACCCGCCGCTGCAGCCAGGCCACGCCGAACAGGTCGACAATGCCCACCCACAAGCGATTGTGAACACCGTATTTGGAGGTGCCGCGTTCACGCGCCCGGTGGCCGATCGGAACCGACACCACCGCCCCGCCGTTGCGCATCACCAGCGCCGGCAGAAAACGATGCATGTGGTCGAAGTTGGGCAAAGCCAGAAAAGTCTCGCGGGCAAACACCTTGAGGCCGCATCCGGTATCCGGCGTGTTGTCCTTCAGCATGCGCGAACGCACGCCATTGGCGATTTTGGACGAGAGGCGGCGCAGGAACGTATCGTTGCGGCGGGCGCGCCAGCCGGCCAGCAGTTCCAGATTGGCGGGCTGGGCCGAATCGGCCAGTTTGGCCAGCAGCGCCGGGATATCGGCCGGATCGTTCTGGCCGTCACCATCGAGCGTGGCAATCCACTCATGGCGCGCCGCCGTCACCCCGGTCGTCACCGCGCGGCTTTGCCCGCACGAGGCGCGGTGCGTGATGACGCGCAGCATCGGAAACTCGGCCTTCAGGGCAAGCAGGCGCGCCAGGGTCGCATCGGTGCTGCCGTCGTTGACATAGATGATTTCGAACGTGGTGTTGCCGGACAGCGCGGCCGCAATTTCGCGCACCAGCGGCTCGACGTTGTCTTGTTCGTTCTTGACAGGTACAACCACGGACAGCCTGCCGTGGTAGGCATATTTGGGCATGTAGATATTGTGGTCGAATACCGTATTTGGCGGAGAGGGGGTCTTTTGCCCACCCTTTCACCAACGTTCATAAAGCACTATTTATATAAACAATTCAAAAGGTTACCGTTCACACTGTTTCACCGATATTCACAGCAATTCATTTTCGTCTATGCTTAGATCAATACTTAGACGAGTTCGAATCCAATGGCAAAACAGATTGAAAAGCTCACTCCTGAGTTCATCAATAGTGTGGACAAGCCAGGCATGTACCCGGATGGGCTCGGATTATACCTGCAGGTCAGCAAGTGGAACACGAAGTCATGGCTGTTTCGCTACTCGCGCAACTATAAGCTGCGCTCACTCGGTCTGGGCGCAACCCACACCATCACCCTGCTGGAAGCCCGCAAGCGTGCCAAGCAAGCACGCCAATTGCTGTTGGATGGCATTGATCCTATCGACACTAAACACGACAAACGCCAACAAGATGCTTTAGAACGTGCACGGGTGATGACCTTCGACCAATGCGCTAAAGCCTATATCGACGCCCACAGACACGGATGGAAAAGCCCAAAGCACGCGGAGCAATGGACGAACACGCTCACCACATACGCCACCCCCATTATCGGAGGTCTGCCGGTTGCCGAAGTGGACACCGCGCTGGTGATGAAAGTCCTGAATCCGATATGGACAACCAAAACAGAAACGGCGTCGCGAGTGCGTGGTCGTATCGAGTCCATTCTTGGATGGGCAACAGTGAGCAAATTACGCACCGGAGAAAACCCCGCACGGTGGCGCGATCACCTGGAAAACCTGCTCCCAAAGCGCAGCAAGGTACAAAAAGTCGCGCACCACCCTGCCCTGCCTTATGCGGATATAGAGACCTTCATCAAGGAGCTGCGCAGCCATGGCGGTATAGCTGCGCTAGCCCTGGAATTTACCATCCTGACCGCTGCGCGTACCGGTGAGGTCATTGGGGCCAATTGGGATGAAATTGATCTGGACGGCAAGGTCTGGACGATCCCACCCGAGCGCATGAAGGCCGAAAAGGAACACCGCGTCCCGCTATGCACTCGCGCTATCGAGATATTGAATGAATTGCAGAAATTAGGTGGAGAGTACGTTTTCCCCGGACTCAAGCCAAAGAAACCGCTTTCAAACATGGCAATGCTCAATCTGCTCAAACGCATGAAGCGCGGCGACCTAACGGTGCATGGTTTCCGTTCTACTTTCCGTGACTGGGCAGCCGAGCAGACTACCTACCCGCACGAAATGGCTGAAATGGCCTTGGCACACACCATCGACAACAAAGTGGAGGCAGCATACAGGCGCGGTGACCTGTTCAAGAAACGCATACGGATGATGCAGGACTGGCAGAAACATTGTGAAACCGTCGCCACCAAGGCAAATGTGACGCCGATTAAGAAAACAAGGGCATGACATGGACTTCTTTGAAAACGAAATTGTCAGCACTACTGTAAAGTTTTTCAGCACCGGCGATGGTATGTGGTTGCTTGAAGCAATTAGACAGTGTGCACAGTACGGCAAGCCGATACCCCCTATTCTTCGACAACCCTATGATGAGGCATTAAGGCGCTATCGCTCTGGTGAGGCAAGATCGCTTGACGAAGCTTTCAGCGTCAGCCGTAAAAAGGGCTGGAATCAGAGTAAGCAGCGTCTGATATACCGCAAAGGTTGGGAAATTTACCAAGACGTATTGAAAGCCCATGATGATGGTGCGGGTGCATCGATTGACCTGGAACTATTCGAGCGCATCGGCACCATGCACGGCATCAGCGGACCCACCGCGCGCAATTATTACCGTGAGGTGAAACAGGTACTGCAGCAAATCAAGGATGAGATGCAAGGCAGTCAAACAACCTAGCAGGGGTAATTTTTTAGAAAATTCTTGTTTTTACGAACAACTGCAATTTACAGATGATGGCACCACGATGATTTCAAGAGGTGCCACATGGAAAAACAAGCCTTCACCATCGCAGAGTTTTGCGAAGCCTACAAAGTAAGCCGCGGTCGGCTACATGAATTAGAACAGGCTGGACTCGGACCGAAAACCTACCGCATCGCATCGCGCCCCTATGTCAGCCTGAGCGCCGCTCAGGAATGGCAACAGCGCATGGAAACCGGCGCGGCTGAGAATTTCAAGCCTCTACCCGCAAAAACCCCCGGGCATCGTGGCCGTATTGGCTGCAAAGATGCAAAGGCCGCCCGATGAAAGCGCCCGTCAATCGTAACCCGCGCAAAGTTCGGCACAACTCCAATATCAGCCGGCCGAATGGGGCAAATATCAGCGCCGACTCGCTCGATCTTCGGGAATTGTCTTTTGCCGCCCGATACGGCAACCGCGAAACGCGCCGCCTGGCAGAGCGCAACCTGAAGAAACGGAAAGCTGCCGGCGTTAGAAGATGAGCGCCGACACCCTGCTCGCTCACCTGGAAAACGTCAAACGCACCGGAGACGGCCGCTGGCTGGCACGCTGCCCTGCGCATGCCGACCGTAGGCCATCGCTGAACGTTCGCGAGACTCCGGACGGTGTGGTGCTGGTTAAATGCTGGGCGGGTTGCTCAGCACACGAAATAACTAGCGCAGTAGGGCTAGACATGGCCGCCCTGTTTCCAGAAAAAATCACCCACGACGGCAAGCCGGAGCGTCGGCCGTTTCCGGCTGCCGATGTGCTACGCGCCGTGAGTTTCGAGACGATGATCGTCTCACTGGCCGCTGCGCAGATGGCAAAGGGCAAGGCCCTGGCAGGTGATGACCTGGAACGGTTGAAGCTGGCAGCATCGCGCCTGCAGGCCGCTGCGGGGGCTTTTGAATGAGTGACCTTGAAGAACGCGGCGCGGCTGCACTCGATAAGATTGCAAGCAAAAATAAGCGGCGCAGCAAAAGCCCTTTGCGGCTGATCAATCCTGGCGGCGAATCATTCGACCCAGCAGGCAATCGAGAGATTCGCCACGATCAAGGCTATCTGCCACACATTCTCGACCAGTTAGGTCTGGCGCTCTCCGAGCATTGCGACAATCTTTTCAGCTACACCGGACGCCTGGTGCGCGTCTATGCGGCCCCGGAAGCGGCCAGTGGCGGCGTGCATCGCCCACGTGGTGCTCTGGTGCTGCATTCGGTCGATGGATCGCACCTGACCGAGCTGGCGACCGCTGCAGCCGTGCATAAGCGATATGACGCACGATCCAAAAACGACGATGAAAAATCGGATGGTTATAAACGGATTGACTGCCCGCGCCGCGTCGCCGACGCTTACCTGGCGCGCGGCAACTGGCCGGAACTGCGACCGCTGACAGGCTTCATCGAAGCGCCGACGATCACCCTCGACGGCCGCCTGATTCATGAGCCCGGACACGATAGCGAAACAGGGCTGTTTCAGGCATGCGCCGCGATCCCTGGCTGGTCGGCACCACCGGCCAAGCCAACCCGCGCCAATGCGCAAGCGGCGATCGACGTGCTGCTCGACCTGGTGCATGAATTCCCGTTTGTGGCCGATGAGGATCGCGCGGCTGTTGTTGCCGGCATCATCACCGGACTGTTACGCAGAGTGCTCCCCGCCGCCCCTCTGCTGGCAGTAACAGCGCCGACGCCCGGCACTGGCAAAACACTGATCGCCGAGACATTCGCCATCATCGCCACCGGCCGCCGTGCCAGTGTGCTATCGCTCGGGCACGATGACGCCGAAGCGGAAAAGCGCCTGGCCGGCGTGCTGCTGGCCGGCGACGCCGTGATCGCCCTGGACAATATCGAGCGGCCATTGAAAGGCGACCTGCTCTGCCAGGTGGCAACGCAGCAATTTGTCCGGCTGCGGCCGCTCGGTGCCAGCGGCATGCTGTCGATCCCGACGCACGCGCTGATGGTGGCGACCGGCAACAACCTGTCGATTGTCGGCGACCTCAAAAGGCGCGTGGCATTGATCCGCATGGACAGCGGGCAGGAACGCCCCGAGCAACGCTCTTTTAAGCGCGACCACCTCGAAGATGTATTCGCCCGGCGTGGCGAGCTGATCCGCGCCGCGCTCACCCTGCCCCTGGCCTACCTGGCCGCTGGTGCGCCATCCATTGAAGGCATGCACCCGCTCGGCGGTTTCGAGCAATGGGACCGCATGGTGCGCCGGCCGCTGGCCTGGCTGGGCCTGCCCGATCCGCTCCAGGCATCCGAAAGCCTACGCGAGCAAGACCCCGACCTCGAAGGCATGCGGCTGTTGCTTGGTGCATGGCGCGACGCATTCCAGGACGAACCCAAAACGGCGGCCGAGCTGGTAGCGGCCGGAATTACTGTTGGCGGTGAGATCGACACTACCAAGCGCGAGCCACTCTACGACGCGCTGCAACTGGTGTGCAACGAAAAGCCCAACGCCCGCCGCCTGGGCTACTGGCTGCGACGCCACCAGAACCGCATCGTCGACGGCATGCAGGTTAAGCAGAACGGCAGCGACGGACACGCCAAGGTCGCGCGCTGGTCTGTTTTGGATTGCGGGTAATGCAGGCAATGCAGGTCATGTTTCCTACAAGGTGTGAAAAGTGTCAGAGACAAAATATATATATGGGGCAGAACATCGCCTGCTTTGCCCGCTTCACCCGCAAGGCTCGCGGGTCCTCCTAAAATGGCCTCAGGAGGGTTCATTCGAGCTCGTTTTATCGGCAGGGTGTAGTGGCCCGGCATACGCAACTTCGACCCTGACGATATGACGAACCGCGCAAAACATGACGCCGACACCCAACCGGAGCTGGGTTTCCTGGCAAACCACAAGGCGCTGCTCGCCATCCGTGTGCGGCCTGCGGAATTTGCCCGGCTGCTGGGCGTATCGAAACAGACCGTCTCAATCTGGATTCGCGACGGCAAAGTGACGATCAACGCGCTCGACGGATTGCTCGACGTGCACCGCGCGATCCAGGACGTGTTGCGCAACACCAGCCCCGGCCGGCTGCGCTCGCGCGTGCTGCGCCAGGCGGTGACGGATGCGCTGGAGCTGCGCGAAAACCTGGCACGCGCCGAGGATCGCGCCGTTACCGCCGAGGCGGCATTGCGTGAAGAGCGCGCGGCGCTTGAGCACCTGGAGCGATGGATCGCGAGCCAGGACCGAAGCGCGGAAATGCTCAAGCAAATGATCGTCGACCACGCCGACGAGCTGCGCGCCGCACCGACCGAGACTTGGCCGGCGATCCTGCACAAGATCGAGGCCGACGCCATTGACGCCGCCGACGCGCTTGACGACCCGTAAGGGGGGCGGGGAAAAAACACGGCAACTCTCAAATTCAACCTAAGGAAAAACACATGATCCCAATGAACACCCCCTGTCCTGAGTGTATGGCTCGAATGACTGCAGGTATCGAAGCCCTGGCCGATGACGGCGAACGCAAGAACCTGGCTTTCTGGTGCCCCCACAATCGCGTGCACGCCGCTGTCGAGGTTCTCCCTGGCCATCTTATCGGCCACTGGATTCTGCAGCCTGCAGCGTCCGAGGAAATCGCGCGGGCGGCTTTCCAGGGCGCGATGGATGACAATGAATTTTTGCACTCGCTTGCCGGCCAATTGGCGCAAGCGCAAAAGCCTGACGTTACGAATTGAGGCTGAAAATCGGACGCGTTTTGCCTTAAACGCGTCCGGTCCAGTTTCTAAAATTTGATCACGTTTTGGATATGCCCACCTGTCGAAGTCGGTTCAATTGCTTTGCGCTTGCCGAGGTTGAGACCAGGATGAACGGGCAGTATCCCAAGCCACGCACCCCGTCCGGTGCCGCGCGAAAACAATGTGCTAGACCGCTTGCCGGCCTGGCGTGTGAGTTCGTCCGGCCCGGACATTTTCTTTTGGGCCCGGACAAAAAAAGGAGAAGCCATGTTCACACGTGAACTGACTTTCGAAGCGATCCGAGGCCTGCCCGCCGATGCGCCGATCCCGGCAACCATCGCCAGTGACACGGCCGTAGATCGTGGGGACTTTATCGAGGTGCTCGATTGCAGTGCACGCGGCATTGACCTTGCGCGCGCACCGCTGCCGCTGATTGTTTCGCACGAAACAGGGCGGCTCGCTGTAGGCGTCGCGGAAAACATCACCCCGCACGGCTCCCGCGTTTCTGCCGATATTCGTTTCGGCTCAAGCCCGGAGGCCCAGCAGATTCGCGCCGACGTGGTGGCGGGTATTCACCGCTCCCTGTCTGTTGGCTACGAGCTGCTCGACGACGGCAAAAAAATCGCTGCCTCAACATTCAAATTTACTTGGCGCCCCTATGAACTGTCGCTGGTGTCTGTGCCAGCCGATCATCGCGCCGGGTTCTTTCGCTCAAAGGAAAACACCATGAACCACAATCAAACTGTTATTGAAGATCAACAGCCGCACCTTACCCGCTCGCAACGCATCGCCACGGCCGATAATTCCGGGCGTGATGCTGAAGCAGCCCGCGCCAGCGATATCGCGGCACTGGGTCAGCAGTTCAAGGAATTCGGCTCTGAGCCGATGGCGCTTGAGGCACTCTCGCGCGGCGAGTCGGCCGCTGCCTTTACCAAGCGCCTCATGCAGCATATTAGCGATACCAAGCCGCGAATGCCGGCGCTTGGTACATCCAGCTTCATGTCGCAAAACGAGCGCAAGGGCTACAGCCTGTTGCGCGCCATTGAAGCCCAGGTAACGGGCGACTGGCGCCAGGCCGGATTCGAGCGTGAGATTCACGACCACCTGGCTCAGAACGTAAAACACCGAAACGTGGCGGGTTTGCTGGTTCCTGCTGGCGACCTGGCGAAAAATCTTTCCGATGCCCGCCGCTATCAGCAGCGCAATATGTTGGTCGGCACCCCGAGTAATGGGGGATACCTGGTCGGCACCGATCACCGTGATGACCTGTTCATCGACGTGCTGAGAGAACATTCGATTGTCATGGGCCTGGGCGCAACACGCATTCCCGGTTTGGTCGGTAATGTCGATATCCCTGCCTTGCGCGGTGATGTAACGGCATTCTGGCAGGCATCGGAAAGCACTTCGATCACGGCAAGCGATGCCGTCATCGGCCAGATCCTCTTGTCGCCAAAGACAATTGGAGCTTATACCCAAGTCACACGGAGACTGTTGAAGCAATCCACGCCCCAGGCGGAAGCGATGGTGATCAACTCAATGGTTTCTACGCTTGGCCGTGGTATCGACACGGCGGCCATCAACGGCTCCGGCATCAGCGGCGAGCCGCTTGGTTTGCTGGGCACGTCTGGTGTAGCTGCAGCGCCGGGTACATCTATCGACTGGGCGGGCATTCTTGACTTTGAGGCTGACGTATCGGACGCCGAGCTCGATCTGGCTGGCGGCAGTGTTGGGTGGATTACAACCCCTGCTATTCGCAAGCTGCTGAAAGGCCGCGTCAAAGTCGCAGGGTATCCGGAGTACCTATGGCAGTCGCCCGATAACCGCATGAACGGTTATCAGGCCTTTGCAACCAAGGTCTGCCCGGCTGGCACCCTGATGTTCGGCGACTGGTCGGAAGTCATCATTGGAGAGTGGGGCGTCGTCGAGATCGAGACTGCGCCTGCTGTTTTTGCTGCGGGAATCGTCGGTATCCGTGCAATGTCTGATATCGATATCGGCATCAAGCATGCGGGCGCGTTCAGCGTGGCGACCAGCGTGACCTGAATCATGTTCGACTGCCGGAGGGGCGAGAAGGCTCGCGCCATAGCCCGCCGGTGCTGTCACTACCCTATGGCGCGAGACGCCTCGCCGTATCTGACACATCGGCGGGGGGCGGCATACGACAGGCCCCGCTCCTGGGTGCTTTATTAGGGGCCTGGGAAACCGCACTAACCCCGCTACGGCGGGGTTTTTCATTGGCGCATGAGCAAAAGGTGCCGGGTAGTCAGATTAAAGCGCGCCACGGCGATTCTGGCGGGGCAGTTTGCATTTTGTGTGGCAGGGCGTAGGATGAACTCGCCGGCATTGTGTCGGTGCGGGGCGATCCAAGTGTTGAAGCACAAGGCCCGCCCCTGACCACAACGTGAAAGGAACTCACATCATGGCTGCTCCTATTATCCCCCAAGCTGAACCTCAAACCCCCGACTTCGACTCTATGGAGAAAGACCAATTCGGCGAGCTTATGCTGGAGCGTATTCGCGCCGCACCTGCCCTGCTTGATGAATCACAGGTCTACGCAATCGAAAGCAAAATTCAGGGCGATGTGACCCGCCGCGCCGCCTTCGCGATCGCATCGGTTGCCGGCGCCGACTTGTTAGAAAAAATCAGCACTGATCGCGATTTCGCCGTCGCAGTGGGTGACGTTTTCAATTCGCTCGGCGAAGTCAAAGCGCGCTATCAACAGCTGCTCGAACTGTTCGAAGTTATACACGCCAGGCTGACGATCGCCATCGCGGTACGCGAAGACATGGAAGATATCCTTGCGGAGTCGAGACCCTAGCCGCTTCACTGACGCAAAACAGCAGACAGACAACCCGGCCACGAGCCGGGTTTTTTGTTGCTTGCGGGGGGCATGCTTAGGAAGATACTTAGAGATATCGATTACAAGAAATATCTTTAATAATCAATATGTTAATTGGCATATTGGCGGAGAGGGGGGGATTCGAACCCCCGTCAGGATATTATCCTGAACACGCTTTCCAGGCGTGCGACTTAAACCACTCATCCACCTCTCCGAGCAGCGGCGCATCATACCGGAAGCGCCTGCGCGCGGCAAATCGGGATCCCCTCTGCCCCGCCCTCCGCCGCGAAAGCGGAGAAATTGACTTTCGCCTCTTGAAGACCGGTATTTTGTCCCCACGTTCTGGCGAGAACCAACTGTGGAGCCCACATGCAGGACGAACTCAAAACCGATCCCAACACGGCCGAAGACCGTACCGACAAAGACATCATGCCCAGCCC
>JBFHXL010000005.1:0-19168 GCA_041599035.1 Thiobacillus sp.
ACAGCATCGAGGCGGCAGCGCGCGCCTACGTCACCGCGGTCAAATCCGGCAGCTTCCCCGGCGCCGACCACGCGTTCTGATGCAGGTCGTCCACACCGCTGCCGAGCTGCGCACCGCGCTGGCCGGGCAAACCGGCACCGCGTTCGTGCCGACCATGGGCAACCTGCATGCCGGTCATGTGTCATTGGTCGAGCTGGCCAGACAGCATGGTCAGCCCGTGGTCGCCAGTATCTTCGTCAACCCGCTGCAATTCGGCGCCGGCGAGGATTTCGAGCGCTACCCGCGCACCCTCGACGCCGATTGCGACAAGCTTGCCGCCGCCGGCTGCGACCTGGTGTTTGCGCCCGCTGTCGCCGAGCTGTATCCGGTGCCGCAGACGTTCAGCGTGCAGCCGCCCGACAGCCTCGCCAACGACCTGTGCGGGGCCTTCCGCCCCGGCCACTTCAGCGGCGTGGCGACCGTGGTGCTGAAGCTGTTCAATCTGGTGCAGCCACGTGTGGCCGTGTTCGGCAAAAAGGACTTTCAGCAGCTGTTCGTCATCCGCGAACTGGTGCGGCAGTTCAACCTGCCGGTCGGGATCGTGGCAGGCGAAACCCTGCGCGAGCCGAGCGGCCTGGCGCTGAGTTCGCGCAACGGCTATCTCGGCGAAGCCGAGCGGATTCAGGCATCGCAGCTGCAGAGCCAGCTCGCGGCGCTGGTCGCGGCGATCCAGTCAGGTGAACGGGACTTCGAGGCGCTGTGCCACACCGCCAGCCGCCATCTCAAGATGGCAGGCTGGCGCGTGGATTATGTCGCGCTGCGCGATGCCGACACCCTGCAGCCGCCGGCAGCAGGCGCGTCGCGGCTGGTCGCACTGGGCGCCGCCTGGCTGGGCACGACCCGCCTGATCGACAACCTCGATTTCACTCTCAAGAACCCGCTTTGAGATCTGGTTTGCCCCCTTTGGGGTCGGGGTCTCAAAAGGTATAATGTCCGTCCATTTTTTGTGAGGGCACCGTCATGCAAAGAACGATGCTCAAGTCCAAGCTGCATCGGGCAACCGTCACGCACTCCGAGCTGCACTACGAAGGCTCGTGCGCCATCGACGAGAACCTGCTGGACGCGGCGGACATCCATGAATACGAGCAAATCCAGATCTACAACGTCACCAATGGTGAGCGTTTCACCACCTATGCCATTCGCGCCGCGCGCGGCTCGGGCATCATTTCGGTGAATGGTGCGGCCGCACACAAGGCCAACCCGGGCGACCTCGTCATCATCGCCACCTACGCCGTCTACAACGAGCTGGAACTGGCACGCTACGCGCCGGAACTGGTATACATCGGCGAAGGCAACTGCATCCTGGATACGCGTCACGAGATTCCGGTGCAGGCCGCCTGAATCTGCGCTGCCCTGCAAACAGGCCGGGGAATATCACTAAGCTTTAACATCAGCAAACTTATTAAACTTTAGTTTGATAAGCTTTAATATACTTTGGTTTATTAAAGGATACCTTGGCGATGCAAGCTTCCGACTTAAGCCCTGCGCTCCGTAAAACACTGATTCCCTTGGCGGCCTACCCAGGGGCACGGGCTATTGTTCCGCTATCGCCTCCGCTACGGGTGCCATTGGCGGGTGTTGAAGACAAGGTCCTGCAGGCGCATGAGGCCTTGGCCAAGCTTCAGGCCCGACTGGCCAACCTCCCTAATTCCAACCTGATCCTGCGCACGCTGGACCGCCGCGAGGCGGTCCGTAGCAGCCAGATCGAAGGCACCAACGCAGGCCTCGACCACGTATTCGAGTACGAGGCAACCGGTAGTGATCACGGGCTGCCCGCTGATGTGCGCGTGACCGCAAACTACGTCCTTGCGCTGGATCAGGGCCTGCGGGATATCCAACAGCTCGGCTCCAGCCAGGCACTTAACCTGGCCCTTATCCGTAAGCTTCACGCACTGCTGATGGACGGGGATAAGGAATACCTGAAAAAGGATGTACCGGGTCAGTTCCGCACACGCCAGAACTGGATCGGGGGGCTTCGGATATACGAGGCCAAGATTGTCCCGCCGCCCCCAGACCTGCTGCAGGGCCCACTATTGGAACTGGAAAAGGGGCTGCAGTACGCTCCTTCCGAGGAAGACCAGTACAGCATTTCGGTGGTGGTCCGAATGGCAGTCCTTCACGCCTACTTCGAACTCATACACCCCTTTATCGATGGAAACGGCCGTGTCGGACGGATGCTGATGCCGCTGATGCTGGCGGCCGAGGGCTACCCGCCTGTCTATCTGGCGGGTTTCCTGAAAAAGAACCAGGCCCGCTATTACCAAGCACTGGGAGCAGCGCAACTGCAGGAACGCTGGCCGGAATGGGTGGGGTTTTTGGCCGAGGGAGTGGTGGCGTCCTGCCTGGATTCAATCCGTACCACTGAGGACCTGCTTGCCATCCGCGCCAGCTGGGGCCAGAGGCTGGCGCATCTACGCAGCGACGCGAGCGCCTTGGCCGCGCTGGACGTGATTCTGGGAAACCCGGTGACCACCGCGAACAGGCTTAAAGAAGCGCTGGGGGTGTCTTTTCCCGCTGCCAACATGGCTATCGGACAGCTGATGGGCGCGGATATCCTGGTGTCAACGGGCAAGCTCGGGCGCAATCGGGCATTCATCGCCCCTGAGATCATCGCAAGGCTCGATCAGCCGTAGCCAGGTGTCCAGGCTATGTCAGATGTCAGGCCTACCTCGCATGACAGCGCGGCCTTCAATTAAGGCATCAACAGTTGGTCGTAACGGCCAGGAAGAATCCCCAGCTTTTTATGGATATATAAATGCGGGTTCCGGGTCCTTCACCATGGAAAGCGTGGCATGCTCACGCTGCCCGGTGCCGGGCGATTCAGGATCATAGTATTCGTAATAATTGCCCTAGTGGGGAAGCCTGCGCGATATCGAAACGGGGTGCTGAAGCCTGATTCAGTCAGCTCATTCCGACAATAATTCCCTGATTCGCTTCTCCAAATCCGGGCTGCCAGGAGTCAAGTGCACGACCCAGTAGTGTGACTTGTCTGTCGTGGGCAGGCCCTGATGCAAATGACCCGTTCGCAGGATGAAGGAGTTGTCCTTCGGATTTATGCTATGCACGCTATCGTCCTTGTCCAAATCCCAATAGAACGGGTTTGCAAGCGATTTGCCTCGGAGGAAAATGTTGCTGAGGGTCGGTTTAACCTTGCTACTGTCCCATTCGATCTTCAAACGCCGCCCCTGCAGTAACGTAATCGTGGCGTCCGGGATGTCCTGGCTTTTTTGAACGACCGGATCCCCAAGCGCCAAATATTGCTCGATCATCACCTTTGCCGAAGTCTGCATTACCGTCGTCGCTTCGGCTATAGGCTTGGCCATGGGTTTGGCCACGGGCTCGGCTACGGGTTTAACCTGCTCGACTTGCTCCGACTGAAGCGCGGGCCGCTTTGCTTCAGTGCCTGCCTTGAGGTCGGTCCTGATAACCGATGATATCGTCTTGTCGGCAAATCCCGCCTCCTTGAGCCTCACCACCCGATCGACGTTATCGTAGCCGTTTTCAATCATGATGAGGATGACATCCTCACCGAGACCCGAGGTCTTCAGCCGGGTCAGTTCTTCGGTGGTCAGTGCAGCCAGAGCAGACCTGGAAGAAACCAATACCAAGGCGCCCATCAAGAACAAAATTATCGTCTTCATTCCAGAGATCACAGTTAACGTCCTCATTCAAAGATTCATTTTCAGCATCATGTATCTTGATCCAGCGGAAAGCAAAAGCAATCGTCTCCGCCCGGTATTTCGGATTTTTCATTGCCGTGTACCGGCAAGGCAAGCGTATCTATTTCAGCTTCCAGATCTCGGCATTGTATTCCCGCATGGTGCGGTCGGTCGAAAAGAATCCGCTCGACGCCGTGTTGAGGATACTCATGCGCGTCCAGCTGTCCTGGTCCTGCCAGGCCTGCGACACACGCTCCTGCGCGTCGACATAGCTGCGGAAATCCGCCAGCGTCATCCAGGGATCGTGCGGGTTCATCAGGGCACCCAGAATCATGTCGAAGATTCCTGGCTCGCAAGGATTGAAGTGCCCGGACGCCAACAGATCGATCGCCTCATGCAGTTCCGGATCACGCTCCACATAGGCCAGCGGCTGGTATTGCGGGCGCAGCGCCTCGACTTCTTCTGCGTGCAGGCCGAACAGAAAGAAGTTTTCCTCACCCACCGCATCGAGAATTTCGATGTTGGCGCCATCGTAGGTGCCGATGGTGAGGGCGCCATTCATCATGAACTTCATGTTGCCGGTACCGGAGGCTTCCTTGCCGGCGGTCGATATCTGCTCCGACAGGTCGGTGGCGGGGGCGATAATTTCCATGCAGGAAACCCGGTAGTCGGGCAGGAATGCCATCTTCAGCCGGCCATTGACGGCGGGGTCGTTATTGACCACCTCGGCCACGCTGTTGATGAGCTTGATGATGCGCTTGGCCATGACGTAACCCGGCGCAGCCTTGCCGCCGATCAACACGCAGCGGTCGGCCCATCCATCCAGGCGCCCGTGCTTGACGCGGTTGTACAGGTGGATCACGTGCAGCACGTTGAGCAGCTGACGCTTGTACTCGTGGATCCGCTTGACCTGCACATCGAACAGCGCGTCGAGGCTGAATTCCACACCGCACTCATTCTTGACCAGCGCAGCGAGGCGCGCCTTGTTGGTCCGCTTCGCTGCGCGCCACGCGTCTTGAAACGCCTTGTTCTTCGGCGCCGCCAGGGGCTTGAGCTTTTCCAGTTGCGCCAGATCGGCCACCCAGCCTTCGCCGATCTTGCTGCTGATCAGCGCGCTCATGCCGGGATTGGCATGCGCTACCCAGCGCCGCGGCGTGACGCCATTGGTCTTGTTGTTGAATTTTTCCGGCCACAGCTCATAAAAGTCGCGGAACAGGCCTTCCTTCAGCAACCGCGAATGCAGCGCCGCCACGCCGTTGACCGAAAAACTGCCGACGATGGCCAGCCACGCCATGCGCACCTGACGCACATCGCCTTCCTCGATCAGCGACATGCGGCGCTGGCGGCCCATGTCGCCCGGCCACTTCAGCGACACCTCGCGCAGAAAACGGGCATTGATCTCGTAAATGATTTCCAGCAGGCGCGGCAGCAGACGTTCGAAAAGTGCCACCGACCAGCGCTCCAGCGCTTCGGGCAGCAGCGTGTGGTTGGTGTAGGCCATGCACTTTGAGGTAATCGACCAGGCCTCGTCCCAGACCAGCCTCTCCTCGTCGAGCAGCAGGCGCATCAGTTCGGCCACCGCGATGGTGGGGTGCGTGTCGTTCATCTGGAACACGTTGTGCTCGGCGAATTGCTTGAGGTCGCTATTGCCGGCCGAGCGCCACTGCCGCATCGCATCCTGCATGCTGGCCGACGCCAGAAAATACTGCTGACGCAGGCGCAGCTCCTTGCCGTTCTCGCTGCTGTCGTTGGGATACAGCACCATCGATATGTGCTCGGCGTGGTTCTTCTCCTGCACCGCCTCGGTGTAGCTGCCGGCATTGAATTCATCGAGGTTGAATTCGTCGGTGGCGGCCGCCTTCCACAGCCGCAGCGTGTTCACGGCGTGGTTGCGGTAGCCCGAAATCGGCATGTCGAAGGGGATCGCCAGCACATCGTTGGTCTCGACCCAGCGCACGCGCTCGATCCCCTCCTTGTCGCGAAAATGCTCGGTGCGCCCGCCAAACTTTACCCGCCGGGTAAATTCCGAGCGTTCGACCTCCCAGGGGTTGCCATCGCGCAGCCAGTGGTCGGTGTCTTCCTTCTGGTAGCCGTTTTCGATGCGCTGGCGAAACATGCCGTACTCATAATGCAGGCCATAGCCCATCACCGGCAGGTTCAGGGTGGCACAACTGTCCATGAAGCACGCCGCCAGCCGCCCCAGGCCGCCGTTGCCCAGCCCGGCATCGTGCTCTTCTTCGGCCACCTGTTCCATGGTCAGCCCGAAATTCTGCAGGGCCTCACGCGATGCCTCATCCAGCCCCAGGTTCAGCACGTGGTTGGAGAGGGAGCGGCCGATCAGAAATTCCAGCGACAGGTAATACCCGCGCCGCCTGCCCGGCTGGTCGCGCGCAGCGTACGAATTCATCCAGTCCGACATGATGCGGTCGCGCAACGTCCAGGCCAGCGACTGGTAGGTGTAGACCGGGGGGCTGCCCTTCAGCCGGCCCAGGTGATAGTACTGGTAACGTTCGAAATCGAGGCCGACCGCCGCCGAACTGTCCGGCAGGGAATCCAGGACAAAGGAGGATGCGCAGGTCGTGGTGTTTGATTTCTTGGCAGGCATGGCTATTTCCGCTGGGCTTGAATTGAATATAGAGACAGGTAATGGCCGGCGCTCTCGATCCAGTCGAACGACTGGCGCATGCCTGTCTGCTGCAGGCGCCGCCACTGGGCGGGCTGGCGATAGAGGTCGAGCGCGCGCCGAATGGAAGCAAGAAAGGCCCGGACATCCGGGGTGTCGAAAACGAAACCATTGGCGCTGGCGTCTGCCAGGCTGGCTTCGTTGGCGTCGATCACGGTGTCGGCCAGCCCGCCGGTCTTGAAGACGACAGGCGGCGTCCCGTAGCGCAGGCTGTACATCTGGTTCAGCCCGCACGGCTCGAAGCGCGACGGCATCAGGAAAATATCCGCGCCCGCCTCGATCTGGTGCGCCAGCGGCTCGTCATACCGAATCTCGACAAACACCCGGTCCGGATGCTGTTTGGCCAGTCGCGTGAACTTCTGTTCGTAGGCTGGCTGGCCACTGCCCAGGAGCACAAAACGCGCATCGGTCTCGGCCAGCAGCACCGGGATCGCGGCCAGAACCCAGTCGACGCCCTTCTGTTCGACCAGCCGTCCCACCAGTCCCAGCAGCGGTGCCTTGATCGCGGCCTCGTCGACCTCGATCAGGAAGCGTTCGAGCAGGGCCTGCTTGTTGCGCCGCTTGCCCGGCTGGATGCGGCCGGCAGAAAAATGCGCGTGCAGGTGTTCGTCGGTGGACGGATTCCAGGTCGTGGTGTCGATGCCGTTGAGAATGCCGTGCAGCTTGGATTGCACCGAAAGCAGCAGGCCGTCGAGCCCGAAGCCGAATTCGGGGGTGCAGATCTCGGCGGCATAGGTCGGGCTGACCGTGGTCACCGCGTCGGCATACACGATGCCGGCCTTCAGCATGGAAAACCCGCCGTGAAATTCCACTCCCTCGGGCGACCACCAGTGGCTCGGCAACTGCAGGCGAACGAAATCGGTGTGCGAAAAATGTCCGCCATAGGCCAGGTTATGAATGGTGAACACGGTTTTGGGACGCAGCGGCCGGTCGGCCAGCAGCGCCGCGACCAGTCCGGTCTGCCAGTCGTGCATGTGGACCACCGCAGGCTGCCAGCCAAGGTCCAGTTCATCCTGCGCCAGCAGCGCCGCCGCCCGGGCGAACACGGCAAAGCGCTCGGCATTGTCGGGCCAGTCCTGACCACCGGCGCCGACGTAGGGATTGCCCAAGCGGTCGAACAGCGACGGGCAGTCGACCACCCACAGGGGAAACGCAAAATCGGGATGACGTGTTTCCAGGATGCGCACGCTGACAACGCCCTCGGCACCGCGCACGTCGAACCAGCCGAGGATGCGCACCTGATCGAGCTGACGCAACAGCGTGCGATAGCCCGGCAGCAGCAGGCGAATATCGGCGCCACGCGCATGCAGGGCGTGCGGCAGGCTGTAGAGCACATCGCCCAGTCCGCCGGTCTTCACCAGCGGATACGCCTCGCTGGCCACAAACAATATTTTCATTGCTCCGCGCTTCATTGTTTTTTTGTCCATCGTTGCTTACCGATCCAGTCGAATCAACTGCAAAGTTTAAGAAAAATCGCGCCGAGGGGCGGCAGCAGCACCTCGACGGAGTGTTCGAAGCCCATCCACGGGCGGTTTTGCGGATGCAGCGGCTGCCCGTTGCCGAGGTTGCCGCCGCCGTAATACATCGAGTCGGTGTTCAACACTTCGCACCACGCCGCGCCCGACGGCACGCCGATTCGATAACCGCGCCGGGGTACGGGCGTGAAGTTCAGCAGCGCCACCAGTTGCGCGGACGGATCCTGCCCCTGACGCACCAGGCTCAGCACCGACTGGTCGGCATCATGGCAATCGATCCAGCGAAACCCGCGTGGATCAAAGTCATACTCGTGCAGCGCGGCCTCGTTGCGGTACATCCGGTTGAGGTCGCGCAGCAGGGTGCGGATGCCGTCATGCGCCGGAAACGCCAGCAGCGCCCAGTCCAGTTGCGCATCCTGATTCCACTCGCCCCATTGACCGAATTCGCCGCCCATGAACAGCAGCTTCTTGCCGGGATGCGCATATTGCCAGGCGTAGAACAGCCGCAGATTGGCGAAGCGCTGCCAGGTGTCGCCCGGCATCTTGTCGAGCAGGCTTTTCTTCATGTGCACCACTTCGTCGTGCGACAGCGGCAGCACGAAGTTTTCGGTCCAGGCGTACATCTGGCTGAACGTCAGCTGGTTGTGCTGGTACTTGCGGTAGACCGGCTCCTTTTCGATGTAGTCGAGGCTGTCGTTCATCCAGCCCATGTTCCATTTCATCGAAAAACCGAGGCCGCCCAGTTCGACCGGGCGCGACACCGCCGGCCAGGCGGTCGACTCCTCGGCGATGGTCAGCACGCCGGGAAAGCGGCCGTGTACCTCGGTATTCATTTCGCGCAGAAAGTGAATCGCCTCGATATTCTCGCGGCCGCCATACTGGTTCGGCAGCCACTCGCCCGCTTTGCGCGAGTAATCGAGGTACAGCATCGACGCCACGGCATCGACGCGCAGACCGTCGATGTGAAACTCGTCCAGCCAGTACAGCGCGTTGGCGACCAGAAAATTGCGCACTTCGTTGCGGCCGTAATTGAAGATCAGCGTGCCCCAGTCCTGGTGCTCGCCGCGGCGCGGGTCGGCGTGTTCATACACGGCCTCGCCGGTGAAGCGCGCCAGCCCCCAGTCGTCCTTGGGAAAATGCGCCGGCACCCAGTCGAGCAGCACGCCGATGCCGGCCTGATGGCAGGCATCGACAAAGGCGCGGAATTCGTCCGGCGTGCCGAAGCGCGCCGTCGGCGCAAAATATCCCAGCACCTGGTAACCCCACGAGGCGTCGAGCGGATGCTCGGCGACCGGCAGCAGCTGGATATGGGTGTAGCCGAGATCCTGGACGTAAGGAATCAGCTCGGCGGCGAGTTCGTTCCAGCGGTAGAAGCTGCCGTCGTCGTGACGCCGCCAGGAGCCGGCATGCAATTCGTAGATGCTGATCGGGCGATGCTGCCAGTCGAACTGCGCGCGCGCGGCAATCCAGTCACGGTCGGCCCAGGCATACAGCGTGTCATCGGGTACGCAGCTGGTGGTCTCGGGACGCATGAAGGTCTGCCGTGCATAGGGGTCGGTCTTTCTGACCAGTTGGCCGTGGCTGCCGAGAATTTCGTATTTGTAGGCCTGGCCGGCGACCAGACCGGGAATGAAAAGCTCCCACATGCCCGATGTGCCGCGGCAGCGCATCGGATGGCGGCGGCCGTCCCAGTCGTTGAAGTCACCGATCACGCTGACGCGCTGCACCGCCGGCGCCCACACGGCAAACTGGCACCCTGCGACGCCATCGATGGTTTTAAGGCGCGCGCCCAGCACTTTCCAGGCGTCGAAGTGCCGCCCTTCACCGAGCAGATACAGGTCCATTTCGCCCAGCTGCGGGTCGAAGCTGTAGGGACAGTGCGTGCTGTGCCAGTCGCCTGCGCGCTTGTCCTGCCAGCGCAGCACCGGATGCAGATCGACTGCCGACCCCGGCGGCAACAGCCGCTCGAAACAGTCGGTTCCGGCGATCCGGGTCATGCGCCCGCCGGCCACCTCGACCCCTTCGGCAGCGGGCATAAAGGTGCGCATCAGGATGCTGCCGTCAGGCTGCGGGTGCATGCCCAGCACCTCGAACGGATCGTGATGGGTGCCGGTCTGCACGCGCATGATGGGCGTGCTGATCGCGGGCAGGGTGGCGCCGAGCGGGGCGTGTGCAGGCGTCTTCATGGGTGGGGAAGCGTTTCGCATCGGTTGGCTTTCTGTAATTGTTCACGCAAACGGAATGCCAGATCGGGCGGCAGCGCATCCCATTCAAATCGCCAGTTCCAGTTTCCGTTGCCGGTTCCGGGTGTGTTCATGCGCGCCTCGCTGCCCAGCCGCAGCAGATCCTGCATGGTCAGGATCGCCAGTGCGGCGGGGCTGTCCAGCACCGTGGCGAACATGGCATCGAGAACCGCAGCGTCATCCTCGTGCACGCCCAGCTGCTCGATCACCTGCTGGCGGTCGTGCCCGGGCAGGGTACGCCACCAGCCCAGCGTGGTGTCGTTGTCATGCGTGCCGATGTAATACACGGTATCAGGGTGCACGTTTTCGGGCTTGTGCGGATTGTCCGAATGCGCGTCAAACGCGAATTGCAGCACCGCCATCCCGGGTAGTCCAAACTGCTGGCGCAGTGCGGTGACATCGGGGGTGATGACGCCCAGATCTTCTGCCACCAAAGGCAAGTCGCCCATCTCGGTGGCAATCGTCTGCAGCAGCGCCGCGCCGGGCGCCTCGACCCACTCGCCATGAATGGCGGTGGGCTCGGTGGCAGGAATCGACCAGGCGGCGGCGAGCCCGCGGAAGTGATCGATGCGCACCAGATCGAACCACTCGAAGTGCGCATGCAGGCGCGCCCGCCACCAGGCAAAGCCGTCGCCCTGCATCGCAGTCCAGTTGTAGTGCGGATTGCCCCAGCGCTGCCCGGTTTCGGAAAAATAATCCGGCGGCACGCCTGCCACCACCGTGGGCTGACCGTCGGCGTCCAGCAGGAACAGCTCGCGCTGCGCCCACACGTCGGCGCTGTCGTGGGCAACGAAAATCGGCATGTCGCCGAACAACTGGATGCCACGCGCCGCCGCCGCCTCGCGTATGGCTTGCCAGTGCACGGCCAGGCGATACTGCTCGACCATCACCGCCTTCAAAAGGTCGGCATAGTGGGTGTCGAATGCGGCCAGCGTCTGCGCATCCCGGTCACGCAAGACCTGCGGCCAGTCCGTCCAGGGAAGTCCGCCGTGCTCCATCTTGATGACCATGAAACGTGCAAAGTCGATCAGCCAGTGTTGCTGCCTGTTGCGCCAGCCGGCAAAGCGGCGCATGTCCACGTCCGGCCCGGTTTCGTCGTCCAGCGGAAAGAGGGCAGGATTGATCGCAAATGCCGACGCGCATTGATAGGGCGACAGCCCGCCGAGCGGCAGCCCCAGCGGCAGCATCTGCCACACGCCGACCCCCGCAGCCTGAAGAAAATCCAGCCAGCGACCGACATCGGCCAGCGTTCCGGACGGCAACGAGGTGGGATGCAGCAACAGGCCGGCGCGATGCGTATTGAAATTCATCCGGTGTTCCTGCGCATGGTGCCGGCGTTTTCAGCCCAGCCGCCGCCGCTCGAGACCGGCACGTCGAGCAGTGCCGGGGGCGCCACCCCCAGCAGGCGATACAGTTCGCGCAGCTGGGTTCGATACAGCTGCTCGAAATCGCTGACGCTCCCCGCCGGGTTGGTGTCGCCGAACCACCAGAACCAGTCGGAGCCCTCGCACACCGCGAGTTGTCGCGTGGCCAGCGTCAGCTGGTCGGGGTTCAGTTTGCCCGCGGCCACCACGCTGTCGTACGCCTCTTTGGCGGCAACCAGATAATCCCAGCCCCGATTCTTGTCCTCCGATCCGATCCAGGTCGAGAAGCTGCCGTAGACCCAGCTGCCCGCCGCCAGGCGCGGCATCGGGCGAACAGGGACGCGGGCGGCCTGCGCGGAAAAGGTGCCGACCTTGAGGGTGGGGTGACTCGACAGCCTCGCGTAGAGCGCATCCAGAAAATGGTGGCCATTGTCCGGGTAATATTCCCAGGCGTTTTCGCCGTCGAGAATGACCGAGACCACGTGCTGATTCGCATCCTGCTCGAACAGGCGGGCGATATTCTCCAGATGCTGGACAAAATCACCGACGGCATCGTCAGCGTGCCAGTCGCTGTATTTGAAGCCAATCAGATCCGACAGGCCGTCGTCACGGAAAAACACCCGTGTCTTGAAGCCATCGATTTGCGCGGGCGAAAACAATGCGCGCTTGGCCCGAATGTCTTCATCCGTGTCCCCTGACTTGATGCAGCTGTTGCGCCACACGCCTTCGCCCGTGGCGGTCCAGGCAATGCCCATTTCGTCGAGCTGGGCCAGCGCATCCTCGCTCACCCCGCCTTCGGACAGCCACACGCCCGCCGGCTTGCGGCCGAAGTAATGCTCGAACACCTCGACGCCGCGCTGCAGATGCCAGCGTGCGCGCGCCGCGCCGCCCGGATATCCGGGCGCCTCGGGAGCGGGGGCATCGGGCAAGGCATCGCGCAGATTGGCGAAATCATTCAGCAGCGGCACGATGGGATGGCCGTAAGGCGTCATCGACAACTCGACCTGGCCGCGCTCGGCGAGCGCGCGGTAACGCGGCATCAGCCCAGCCATGCAGTGCTGGATCAGGTGCAGCAGTTCATGGCGGTCGGCGGCGGAAAAATTCTTTTCCTGCGCCATCAGCCGTTTCGCCAGCGGCAGCTGCCTGAGCGCATGCCCCAGCCAGGCCAGGTGGTACCAGGTCAGCAGGTCGAGAAAATATTGCTCGGACAGGTAGCCCAGATGCCACTGCAGGCCGGTCTTGTCGGCGCCATCGGCAGGGCTGACCATGTGCACCAGACGCTCGAATGCGGGGTAAGGATGAATCATGCGCGGCGCGTGGCAGCGCTGGCAGTCCTGAACGATACGCTGGCGACTGGCAACGTCCGAGGGGATGCGCTCGATGCCGGACAGCAGATTCAGCATGTGGTCCTGGGTGGGCTTGCCGTGTTTCAGCAACGCATCGAGTTGCTGCGCGTAATCGTCCAGCTGTTCCAGCAGAACCGGGGCAAAATTCACCACCGCATGCATCGCCGGATAGCGCTCCAGATGCGCGGCCATATCGCTGTAATCCTTGATGCCGTGCAGATACACCCAGGGCAGGTGATAGGCGCCCTTGACCCCTTCACGGTAGTAAGGCTGGTGCATGTGCCAGCACAGCACCACGTTGAGCACCTTAGCTGTCATAGTCGTTCGTCAACCTTGCGTAGAGATTCTGCCCAAGCATCGCCGGGGTCACCAGCACGATGCCTTCCGGGGTGACGTGAAAACGCTTGGCATCCTCGACCGGGTCTTCGCCGATCACCGTGCCGTCATGAATGACGCAGCCCTTGTCGATGATGGCGCGGGTGATGCGGCAATGGCTGCCGATGCTGACCTTGGGCAGGATCACGCTGTCCTTGACGTGGCTGTAGTTTTCCACCGTGGTGGCAAAAAACAGCACCGAGCGCTTGACCCGCGCCCCAGACAGGATGCAGCCGCCGGCGATCAGCGAATCGATGGCCTCGCCGCGACGGCCTTCGTCGTCGAAAATGAACTTGGCCGGCGGGTATTGCGGCTGATAGGTCCAGATCGGCCAGTCGCGGTCATACAGATTGAGTTCGGGGTTCACCGAACACAGCTCCATATTGGTTTGCCAGTAGGAATCCAGCGTGCCGACGTCACGCCAGTAGGCAGGCTTGTCCACCTTGTCGCGAAACGGAAAGGCGATGGCGCGCGAGTCATTGATCTTGGCGGGAATGATGTCCTTGCCGAAATCGTGACTCGAATCGCTTTTGCCCGCATCCTCGATCAGGGTTTCATAGAGGAAGTCCTTGGAAAACACATAGATGCCCGTCGACACCAGCGCGATGCCGGGCTTGCCCGGAATGCTGTCCGGCTGCGCCGGTTTTTCGGTGAAATGGGTGATCTGCATGTTTTCGTCCACCGTCATCACGCCAAAGGCACTCGCCTCGCTGACCGGCACCTCGATGCTGCCGACGGTGAAATCCGCGCCGCTGCGGACGTGATGCGCGAGCATATCCGAGTAATCCATGGTGTAGACATGGTCGCCGCCCAGCACCAGCACATATTCAGGATGGTGGCGCTGCATGATGTCGATGTTCTGGAACAGGGCATCGGCCGTGCCCTGGTACCACTCCTTCTTGGTGGTGCGCTGCTGCGCCGGAAGGATTTCGACGAACTCGCCGATCTCGGCGCGCATGAATCCCCAGGCGCGCTGCAGGTGACGGATCAGCGAATGGGACTTGTACTGGGTGAGCACGCCGATCCGGCGTATCCCCGAGTTGACGCAGTTCGACAACGGAAAATCGATGATGCGGTATTTGCCCCCGACCGGCACCGCCGGCTTGGCCCGCCAGGCCGTCAGGTTCTTCAGCCGTGATCCCTCGCCGCCCGCCAGCACCAGCGCCAGCGTCTTGCGCGTAAGATCCGTCGCCCGCTTGGGTTCGGTGTAATAACGGTAGAGACGTTCCTGCTCTTCTTTGGAAATTGTCATGTCCCACTCCTGATGACTGCCGTATTGGAATTAAGGTGATGCGATAAAACGGGGGGTGGCCGGGAAAACGCACTCGCAATCGCGCCCTGCACACCCAGCCGGTTGCAGGTAACCAGAAAAATCGGCGTGCGCTCGACCACGCTGCGCATCCGCCCCTTGTCGACGGCGGCCGCCATGAAGCGCGGCGACCGCATGCGCGACTGCAGATGCCCCGCCACCCCCCCCGCGATATACAGGCCGCCGCGCAGCTGGACCATCAACGCGACATTGCCCACCCACGCGCCATAGAAATCGATGAACAGATCGAGCGCGGCTGCGGCTGCGACATCGCCCGATGCGGCCAATGCAACAAGGGCAGCGCCATCTGTCGGTGTGTCCGGCAGCCTTTGATTATGCGCGCCGCAACAGAATCGATACAGATCGTTCATCGCCGAACCGGACACCACGCGTTCCCACGACACATGTCCGTATTCTGCGCGCAGGCTTTCCAGCAGGCGTGCCTGCATGGCGTTGGCCGGGGCCAGGTCGATGTGCCCGCCCTCGCTGGCAATGCTTCGATATTGTCCGCTTGCATCGGCCAGCATGAAAGCCAGCCCCAGACCCGTGCCCGCGCCGGTAACGGCGCGCATGCCCCCGGGTTCGGGCGACGGGGAATTAAGCGCCACGACATCGGCAGCGGTCAGCGTCTCGACACCCGCAGCAGCGGCCTGAAAATCGTTGATGAAACGCACCTCGGCAATCCCCATCGTCTCCCGCAATTCTGCGGCATCGAGTACCCACTCAAGATTGGTCAGGGTCGTGCGCTGCTCATGCAGTGCACCTGGCAGCGCCAGCAACAGCATGTCCGGCGAAGCATCTGCCTGTGCATCGGCGATGAACTGCCGCAGCAAGGCGTCCGCCGACGCAAACCCGGTGCTGGCGTACACCTTCTCGAAGCGAAGCGTCTGCGTAGCGGGAGAGCCCGCCGACACCCAGGTCAGCCAGCTCTTGGTTCCACCGATGTCGCCTGCGATTAACTCCATTGTCCGACTATCAATCCGTGCGTGAGGGGTTCATGCGACGATAGTAATTGATCAGCGCATTGGTCGAGGCATCATGCCCGCCCACCGGGGCGCTGGCATGCAACTCGGGCAGGATGCGACTGGCGAGCTGCTTGCCGAGTTCCACGCCCCACTGATCATAGGAATCCAGATTCCAGATCACGCCCTGCACAAAAATCTTGTGTTCATACAGCGCGATCAGCATGCCAAGCGCGTGCGGCGTAAGCTTCTGCAGCAGAATCGTATTGCTCGGGTGATTGCCGTCGAACACCTTGTGCGCAACGAACGGATCGGCCTGCGCCGAACCGGATTCGAGCCGGGTCTCCTCGCGCGTGCGGCCGCGCATCAACGCCTCGGTCTGTGCCAGGAAATTGGCGATCAGAATATCGTGGTGCGCATTCAATTCGGTATGCGCCTCGATCGACACGATGAAATCTGCCGGGATCAGTCTGGTGCCCTGGTGCAGCAACTGATAGAACGCGTGCTGGCCGTTGATGCCCGTGGCGCCCCACACGATCGGGCCGGTTTCATAGTCCACCCGCTTGCCATCGCGATCCACCGACTTGCCGTTCGATTCCATGTCGGCCTGCTCCAGATAGGCGGGCAGGCCGCGCAGGTAATGGTCGTACGGCAGAATCGCATGCGACTCGGCGCCGAAAAAATTGTTGTACCACACGCCCAGCAATGCCAGGATCACCGGCATGTTCTGCGCCAGCGGCGCATGACGAAAATGCGTATCCATTTCATGCGCGCCTTCCAGCAACGCGATGAAGTGTCCTGCTCCCACCGCCAGCATGATCGACAGACCGACTGCCGACCACAGCGAATAGCGTCCCCCTACCCAGTCCCAGAACCTGAACATGTTGGCCGGATCAATGCCGAATGCCGCGACGGCCTCGCGGTTGACCGAAACCGCCACGAAATGCTTCGCGACATGCACCTCCGCCTGCGCCTGCGCCAGCAACCAGGTGCGCGCATAGTGCGCATTGGCCATCGTCTCCTGCGTACTGAAGGATTTGGACGCCACGATGAAGAGCGTGGTTTCCGGGTTCAGGGTTTCCAGCGCTTCCTTGACATGCGCGCCGTCCACACTGGAGATGAAATGCATGTGCAGGCGCGGATGGCGATACGGCTTCAACGCCTGCACCACCATCTGCGGCCCCAGATCGGATCCGCCGATGCCGATGTTCACCACGTCGGTGATGGGCTTGCCGGTGTAGCCCCGCCACTGCCCGCTGCGTACCTGCCCGGCAAACGCGCTCATCTGTTCGATGACGACATTCACCTTCGGCATCACGTCCTCGCCGTCAACCGTTATCGGGTGATTGCTGCGGTTGCGCAGGGCCACGTGCAAAACTGCACGCCGTTCCGTGAGGTTGATCTTGCTGCCGCTGAACATGCGCTCGCGCCAACCGGCAATGTCGGCTTCTTCAGCCAGCCGCTCCAGCAGATTCATGGTCTCGTCGGTGATGCGGTTCTTCGAATAATCCAGCAACACCTCGCCCACCTGCAGCGAAAACCGCTCGAAGCGATCCGGATCAGCCGCAAACAGATCGCGCATATGCTGCCCGGCCAACTGTGCCTGATGCGCCTGCAGCAACTGAAACACCGACTGCAGCAACGAACCCGTCTCCCCCGCTTCGCCTTGAATTGCAGGTCCGATTGAAGACATCTTGCCCCCCTAGATTAACGAACGGGCCACGCTGGCGCCGTCCCCCTCGATCCACAAGCAACGCCTGTGCCACGTACACCCGATTGCTTGACGAGCACCCACGTACTACCGCAACTATAGGAAACCCCATGCGAAATGAAGATGACAGGGCCATGAAATCTGGCCTGAATTCGCAGCACATTGCCGGAAGCGAGAACAGGATGGACCGCAATGCACCCAAATAGTGCCATTGCAAGGACGAAGACCAGACGCCACAGCGGAACGGCGGGTCTGAAACCTGCGGCGAACTTGATATGGTGCCGGGAGGGGGACTCGAACCCCCACACTGTTACCAGCGGCGGATTTTGAATCCGCTGCGTCTACCGATTCCGCCATCCCGGCACGGGAGCCGGGCGCGAACGCGACCGGCGACAGAAGCCGCGCATTATCGCTGATTCGAACGGACTCCCGCAAGACGACGGCTATAATCGCGCCCCATGCAGGTTGCCGATTTTGATTTTGATTTGCCGGATGCGCTGATCGCGCAGTTTCCGCCCGCGGTGCGCGGCGACAGCCGTCTGCTGCACGCGGATTCGCACGGCAGGCTGGCCGACCGTCTGTTTCGTGATTTGCCGGCCCTGGTGCGTGCGGACGACCTGCTGGTGATGAACGATACGCGCGTGATCAAGGCGCGGCTATTTGGCCACAAGGATTCCGGCGGCAAGGTGGAGCTCCTGGTGGAGCGGGTGAGCAGCGAATTCGAGGCGCTGGCATTCATCCGCGCCAGCCACGCGCCCAAGCCGGGTTCGCGCATTGATCTGGGCGACGGTCTCGCTGTCGAGGTGCTGGCGCGGCAGGATGACCTGACGCAATTGCGCTTTCCGCGCCCGGTGCTGGCGGTGCTGGAGCAGTTCGGCCGTCTGCCGCTGCCGCCCTACATTGCACACACGCCCACGGCCGACGACGAGGCGCGCTACCAGACCGTGTATGCCAACGAGCCGGGGGCCGTGGCCGCGCCCACGGCCGGACTGCATTTCGACGCTGCGATGCTGGATGCGCTGCGCCAGCAGGGCGTACGCACGGCGCGGGTGACGCTGCATGTGGGTGCCGGCACCTTCCAGCCGGTGCGGGTGGAGGCCATTGCCGACCACACCATGCACAGCGAGCGCTACACGATTCCGCAGGCGACCGTCGATGCGATCAGCGAAACGCGCGCACGCGGCGGCCGCGTGGTGGCGGTCGGCACCACCAGCCTGCGCGCGCTGGAAGCGGCGGCGCAGTCGGGCGAATTGCATGCCGGCGCCGGCGAAACCGACATCTTCATCACGCCGGGTTATCGCTTCAAAGTCGTTGATGCGCTGATCACCAACTTTCATTTACCCCGATCCACGCTGCTGATGCTGGTCTCCGCATTTGCCGGCCTGGACACCATCCGCGCGGCCTATGCCCATGCCATTGCCGGGCGCTATCGTTTTTTCAGTTATGGCGATGCCATGTTTATCGAAAAAAGCCCACTGGAGCGCCCCGCCCGATGAAGTTCGACCTTCTCTCCACCGATGGCGGCGCGCGCCGCGGCCAGCTCCATCTCGCACATGGCACGGTGCAGACGCCGGTATTCATGCCGGTCGGCACCTACGGCACGGTCAAGGCCATGTCCCCGGCCGAGCTCACCGACACCGGCTTCGAGATGCTGCTCTCCAACACTTTCCATCTATGGCTGCGCCCAGGCCTGGAGGTGATCGAAAAATTTGGCGGGCTGCATCGTTTCATGGGCTGGGACAAGCCCATCCTCACCGACTCGGGCGGCTTCCAGGTATTCAGCCTGGGCAAGCTCAGGAAGATCACCGAGGAAGGGGTGAAGTTCGCCTCGCCGATCAATGGCGACAAGCTGTTCCTGACGCCGGAAATCTCGATGCAGATCCAGCGCACGCTGAATTCCGATATCGTGATGATTTTCGACGAGTGCACGCCCTACCCGTCCAGCGAACGCGAAGCTGCCGATTCGATGCGCATGAGCCTCAGATGGGCCGAACGCTCGAAA
>JBFHXL010000006.1:0-18441 GCA_041599035.1 Thiobacillus sp.
AGGTTTGCTGTTCCTGTCGGCCTGCTTTTCGGCATCCGAAACCGCCATGATGGCGATCAACCGCTATCGCCTGCGCCATGCTGCCGAAACCGGCCACCGTGCCGCGATCTTGACCCTGTCGCTGCTGAACCAGACCGACAAATTGCTGGGCGTGATTCTGCTCGGCAACAATCTGATCAATATCGCGGCGGCCACGCTGGCAACGATCATTTCCATTCGTCTGTATGGCGATTCGGATCTTGCCTTGTCGCTGGCGACCCTGCTTCTGACTTTTCTGATTCTGGTATTCAGCGAGGTCACGCCCAAGGTGCTCGGCGCATCCTATCCGGAGCGCATCGCCTATCCGGCCGGGTATGTGCTGATGCCCATGCTCAAGCTGACCTATCCGATCATCTGGTTCGTCAATCTGTTCGTGCAGGGCATTCTGTGGCTGATGCGGATCAAGCCGCCCGAGCCGGGACACGGCAGCCGTCTCGGGCTGGGCGAACTGCGTGCCATCGTGCTGGAATCTTCCGGGGTGCTGCCGCGCGAACATCATCGCATTCTGGTCAACCTGCTGGAACTCGAGGATATTACCGTCGATGACGTGATGACGCCGCGCAACCAGATCGAGGCAATCGATATCGAGGATGATCCCGAGCGGTTGCGCCAGCAGATTTCCACCAGCCACCATACCCGGCTGGTGGTGCATGCGGGCTCGTCCGACAATCTGCTCGGCGTGCTGCATGTGCGGCGCGTGCTGCACGCGCTGACCGGCGAGGACCTGGATCCGCAGACCCTGACGGAAAATCTCGAGGAGCCCTATTTCGTTCCGGCGGGCACCCCCTTGTTCACCCAGTTGCGGAATTTTCAGGCGGGCCGCAAGCGGCTGGGGCTGGTGGTCGACGAATATGGTGAACTGCAAGGCCTGGTTACGCTGGAAGACCTGCTGGAGGAAATGGTCGGTGAATTCACGACGCAGGCGCCGTCGGACGCCGGTTATTTGCGGCGCGAGGCGGATGGGTGCTGGCTGGTCGAGGGCTCGGTACTGCTGCGTCACCTGAACCGCAAGCTGGGCCTGTCGTTGCCGCTGGATGGGCCGAAGACGCTTAACGGCCTGTTGCTCGAGCATTTCGAGGATATTCCCGAGGCCGGAGTGAGCATCAAGTTGGGCGAAGTGCCGGTGGAAATCGTGCAAACGCAGGACCGTGCCGTGAAAATGGCGCGCATCTATCTGCCTGAGGTGAATGCGGTTTCATCGGGAAGCGCCTCAATTTAGCCGGATAATCGCCGTTAAGGCATGTGATTCCCCATCCGCATGCAGGCACGGCGGCGGATGCGGGTGCTAAATCTGATACAGGAATTGTCTGGAACCGAGTTATGGCTGCTGTGACAAATACCGTCAATTTAACCGGACTGGCACGCGCCATGATCAACCATGGCTGGCTGACGGAGGATGACGCCGAGGGCGTGTGGAAACGCGCCAATCAGTCGGGCGAATCATTCGTGAGCGAGCTCATCAAGGGCAAGCGTTTCAAGGCCAGCCAGATTGCCGAATTCGCGGCCGTTTCTTTCGGCTTTCCCTACATGGATCTGAGCGCCATGGATGCCGAAAGCATGCCGCAGGGGCTGCTCGACTCCAAAATGGTGCAAAAGCGACGTGTCGTTGCGCTGTACCAGCGCGGCAACAAGCTCTATGTGGCCACGTCCGACCCGACCAATCAGCAGGCACTGGATGAGGTGAAGTTCCAGGTTGGCCAGGCGGTTGAGTTCGTGGTGGTGGAAGACGACAAGCTCGGCAAGCTGATCGAAAAAGCGGGCGAAGCAGACAGCAACACGATGGCGGTGTTGAATGCAGAAGACCTCAATCTGGATTTTGCCGACGAGGAGGCCGCGCCCGCACAACAGGATACCGGCGGCATCGAAATCGACGATGCGCCGGTGGTGCGCTATCTGCAAAAGATCATGCTGGATGCGATCAACCAGGGTGCATCCGACATCCACTTCGAGCCTTACGAAAAATATTATCGGATCCGCTATCGCCGTGACGGCATCCTGGCCGAGGTCGCGCAGCCGCCGATGGCGATCAAGGACAAGGTCGCGTCGCGCATCAAGGTGTTGTCGCGGCTGGACATAGCGGAGAAACGCATACCGCAGGATGGACGCATGAAAATGGTGCTGTCCAAAAACCGCGCCATCGATTTCCGGGTCAGCACCCTGCCCACCCTGTATGGCGAAAAGATCGTCATGCGTATTCTCGACCCCACCAGTGCACAGCTGGGGATCGAAGCGCTGGGTTACGAGCCGTTCCAGAAAGACCTGCTGCTGGATGCCGTGCAGCGCCCTTACGGCATGGTGCTGGTGACGGGGCCGACCGGCTCCGGCAAAACGGTATCGCTCTACACCTGCCTGAACATTCTCAACAAGCCCGACGTCAATATTTCGACGGCGGAAGATCCGGCGGAAATCCAGCTGCCGGGCATCAACCAGGTCAACGTCAACGACAAGGCCGGGCTGACTTTCTCGGCAGCGCTGAAATCCTTTCTGCGACAGGATCCCGATGTCATCATGGTCGGCGAGATCCGCGACCTGGAAACCGCCGATATCGCCATCAAGGCCGCGCAGACCGGCCACATGGTGATGTCCACCCTGCACACCAACGACGCCCCCGGTACGCTGACCCGTTTGCTGAACATGGGGGTGGCGCCATTCAACGTGGCGTCTGCGGTGATTCTGATTACCGCCCAGCGGCTGGGACGCAAGCTGTGCGCTTGCAAACAGCCTGCCGATATCCCAAGGGAAGCCCTGCTGGCGGCCGGATTCACCGAAGACCAGCTGGACGGCACCTGGACGCCCTATAAGCCGGTAGGGTGCGATATTTGCGGCGGCACGGGCTACAAGGGACGGGTCGGGATCTATCAGGTGATGCCCATTACCGACGCCATAACCCGCATCATCCTCACCGGGGGTAACGAAACCGATATTGCCGACCAGGCGCGGCGCGAAGGGGTGCTCGACCTGCGTCAGGCGGGTCTGTTGAAAGTAAAAGCCGGTCTGACCTCGCTCGAAGAGGTCGAGGCCGTCACCAATCTCTAAGGAATCTACCCTATGGCTACAGCAGCAAAGGCAGTCAAAGACGCCACCTTCCTGTGGGAGGGGATGGACAAGCGCGGCAAAAAAGTCAAAGGCCAGATGCAGGCGGGCGGCGAAGCGGTGGTCAATTCCCAGTTGCGCAAGCAGGGCATCACCGTCACCAAGGTCAAGAAACAGAGTGCGCTGTTCGGTGGCGCCAAGCGCATTACCGACAAGGACGTCACCCTGTTTACCCGCCAGCTGGCGACCATGATGAAGGCCGGGGTGCCGTTGCTGCAGTCGTTCGAGATTGTCGGCCGCGGACATTCCAACCCGTCCATGCAGCGGCTGTTGGCTGAGATCAAGTCGGATATCGAAAAGGGCAGCAGCCTGACCCAGGCGTTTGGCCGTCACCCGCTGTACTTCGATGCGCTGTTCTGCAATCTGGTGGGAGCCGGCGAAGCGGCCGGTATTCTGGAGGGGGTGCTCGACCGTCTGGCGGTATACAAGGAAAAAATCCTCGCCATCAAGAGCAAGATCAAGTCGGCGCTGTTTTATCCGGTTTCCATCATCGTGGTGGCGTTTGTCATCACCGCGGTCATCATGATTTTCGTGATTCCGGCGTTCAAGGATTTGTTCAGCAGTTTTGGCGCCGACCTGCCGGCGCCGACCCTGATCGTGATGGCGATGTCGGATTTCTTCGTTCAATGGTGGTGGGCGATATTCGGTGCGGTTGGCGGCGGTATCTATGCCTTGCTGCAGGCCTGGAAACGTTCGCGCAAGGTGCAGATGTTCATGGATCGCGTCATGCTCAAGTTGCCGATCTTTGGTGCGGTGATCGAAAAAGCCACCATTGCGCGCTGGACCCGGACCCTGGCCACCATGTTTTCTGCCGGGGTGCCGCTGGTCGAGGCACTGGAGTCGGTGGGCGGCGCCTCGGGCAATCAGGTGTATGTCGATGCGACCAACAAGATACGTGGCGAGGTATCAACCGGCACGGCGCTTACGGCGGCGATGCAGAACACCGCGCTTTTCCCCAATATGGTGTTGCAGATGGCGGCGATTGGCGAAGAGTCGGGTTCGCTTGATTCTATGCTGAACAAGGTCGCTGACTTTTATGAAGCGGAAGTGGATGACGCGGTCGAAGCCCTGTCCAGTCTGATGGAGCCGATCATCATGGTGGTTCTGGGCGTCCTGATCGGCGGCATGGTCATCGCCATGTACCTGCCGATCTTCAAAATGGGCTCGGTCGTTTGATGGAATTGCTGCGCATCGAACCAGCCCTCTTTACCGGGCTGGTTTTTTTATTCGGCCTGCTGATTGGCAGCTTCCTCAATGTGGTGATTCATCGTTTGCCCAAAATGATGGAAAACGACTGGCACACTCAGTGCGTCGAGTTGCGCGGCGAAGCCGCGCCCGACACGCCCCGCTACAGTCTGTGGCTGCCGCGTTCGGCCTGTATCCGGTGCGGACATCAGATCACTGCGCTGGAAAATGTGCCGGTATTGTCATGGTTGTGGCTGCGTGGCCGCTGCTCGGCCTGTGGTACGCCGATCAGCGCGCGCTATCCGCTGGTGGAGGTGCTGACCGCGCTGCTGTCGGCGGCGGTGGCCTGGAAATGGGGCGTCAGCATGCAGACCGTGGGCGCCCTGCTGCTGACATGGGCGCTGATCGCGCTCGCGTTCATCGACCTCGACACCACGCTGCTGCCCGACAGCCTCACCTTGCCGCTCGTGTGGCTGGGACTGCTATTCAACCTGGGCGCGCATTTCGCCAGCCTGCCGGATGCGGTCATCGGCGCCATGGCGGGTTATCTGGTGCTGTGGTCGGTGTACTGGCTGTTCAAGCTGGCAACCGGCAAGGAGGGCATGGGCTATGGCGACTTCAAGCTTCTGGCCGCCATCGGCGCCTGGCTTGGCTGGCAGATGCTGCCGGTCACCCTGCTGCTATCGTCGGTGGTCGGTGCCGCAATCGGTGTCGGCATGATCGTGCTGGTCAAGCATGACCGGCGCGTACCGATCCCTTTCGGACCGTACCTGGCGGGCGGCGGCCTGGTGGCATTGTTTTTTGGTGCCGACCTGACGCAGGCTTACCTCGCACAATTCTGATGTTCACGGTCGGCCTCACCGGCGGGATCGGTTCGGGCAAGTCAACCGTCGCCGAACTGTTTGCCGAGTTGGGCGCAGCCGTGATCGATACCGACCTCGTCGCAAGGCGGCTGACCGCGCCCGGCAGTGCGGCGCTGGATGCGATACGGGCAGCTTTTACCGAGACGGTGATGCGTGCGGACGGCAGCCTGGACCGCGCGGCGCTGCGCCACCGTGTGTTTGGCGATGCTGCCGCCCGGCGGCAACTCGAGGCCATCTTGCACCCGCTGATCCGCAGCGAGGTGGAGCGGGAGCTTGCCGCGCTTGTCGCGCCTTATGTGCTGGTCGTGATTCCCTTGCTGGTCGAAACGGACGCCTATCGTGATGTGCTGAATCGTGTGCTGGTGGTCGACTGTCCCGAGTCGCTGCAGATTGCGCGGGTGCAGGCGCGCGATGGGCTTGACCCTGCCGAGGTGTCGGCCATTCTCGCCGCCCAGGCCAGTCGCGCCGAACGCCTGGCCGAAGCCGACGACGTGATCGTCAATGCAACCTCGCCAGCGGCGCTGCGGGATGCCGTGGCCGCACTGCACCGACGTTATCTGACTTTTGCTTCAACGCTGCTGCCTTGATTTTCCAAATGAATCGGGGACAATCAGGCGCTCAAGACAAACGAACGACTAGATAAACGCATTCCGGCGTGATCCATTACGAATACCCCCTTAGCGAACGCATTCGCACCCTGCTGCGGCTGGAAGATTTATTCGACCGCTTTGACGCCTATGCCGTGGCGAGCAACCCGCATATGCATCACGCAGCCCTGCTGACGCTGTTCGAAATGGCGGAAGTGGCCGCGCGCGCCGACCTCAAATCCGACTTGCTGCAGGAACTGGATCGACAAAAAGCCGTATTGACCGCGTTGCGCGGGAACCCGCAGGTGCAGGCCGACACGCTGGAAAAGGTACTGGCTGCGATTGAGGCCGCGCATCAGGGCATGTATCACCTGCCGGGAAAGGTGGGCCAGCATTTGCGTGAAGATGACTGGCTGATGGCGATCAAGCAGCGCGCGGCCATCCCGGGCGGCATGTGCGAATTCGATTTGCCGGCTTACCATTACTGGCTGCACAAACCTGCCGATGACCGCACGCACCAGCTGCAACGCTGGCTGGCGCCGTTCTCTTCCATTCGTGCGGCGGTTGATATCGTGCTCAGCCTGCTCCGCGACAGCGGCCAGTCCGAGGTGCAGCATGCGAGCAATGGCAGCTATCAGCGCATGCTGGAATCGCGCAATCCGCAACTGATCCGGGTCAGCCTGGCCGACAACCTGTCATGTGTGCCTGAAATTTCAGCCAACAAATACATGCTCAATATCCGTTTCGTGCATGCGGGAACGGGGCCGGTTCGCATCTGCACCGCGCAGCCGCTCGATTTTGATCTGACTTTTTGCACGCTATGAGTTCGCCTGCCAAACCGGCTGTCGTGGCCTGCCCGATTTGCGGCCATTCGGTTGCCTGGACCGCTGAAAATCGCTGGAAGCCGTTTTGCAGCGAACGCTGCAAGCTGATCGACCTGGGGCAGTGGGCTACCGAAAAATATCGGGTGCCCGTCGAGCCCACGCCTGATGCGGCGGATGAGGCCGAGAACGGACCCCTGCCGCAGTGACAGGCCAAAAGCTCAGGCTGATTTCTGGTAGGTCTTGACGCCGTTTTCGGTGCCCAGCAGCAGCACGTCGGCGCCACGTCGCGCAAACAGGCCGTTCGTGACCACGCCGACGATGTGGTTGATGGCGGTTTCCAGCGCTACCGGGTCGACGATCGATAAACCGTGCACATCGAGAATGAGGTTGCCGTTGTCGGTGGTGAAGCCTTCGCGCAAGCGCGGTTGCCCACCCAGTTTCACCAGCTCGCGCGCGACATACGAGCGCGCCATCGGAATCACTTCGACCGGCAGCGGAAATCCGCCCAATACGCCGACCAGCTTGCTTTCGTCGGCAATACAGATGAACTGCTTGCTGCATGCTGCCACGATTTTTTCCCGCGTCAGCGCGCCGCCGCCGCCCTTGATCATGGCGAAATGCTCGGTTATTTCATCGGCGCCGTCGACGTAGATTTCCAGCTCGCCTACGCTGTTCAGGTCCAGCACCTGAATGCCATGGCTTTTCAGGCGGGCGGCGGTGGCTTCCGAACTGGCCACGGCGCCGTCGATGCGACCTTTCACGTCGGCCAGCGCGTCGATGAAATAGTTGGCGGTCGAGCCGGTGCCCACCCCGATAATGCCGCTGCGGGCATAATTGACTGCGGCACGCGCCACAGCTTGTTTCATTTCGTCTTGTGTCATGATGTTTTCGTTTATTTTCGATGCAGCCCGCTAAGATAGCGGCATCGCCCTTTTTTTACAAACTACACACCTGCAGCCGCCATGAGCCAATCTGACAATTACCTCGAACGCATCCTCACCTCGCGCGTCTACGATGTGGCCGTGGAGTCGCCGCTCGATGTGGCTCACAATCTGTCGCGGCGCCTCAACAACCAGATTCTGCTGAAGCGCGAAGACCTGCAGCCGGTGTTTTCCTTCAAGTGTCGCGGCGCCTACAACAAGATGGCCCGGCTGACGCAAGCCCAGCTGGCGCGCGGCGTGGTCGCGGCGTCAGCCGGCAATCACGCGCAGGGCGTGGCGCTGGCCGCGCAAAAACTGGGTGTCTCGGCCATCATCGTGATGCCGGCCACCACCCCCAGCATCAAGGTCGATGCCGTGGCGGCACGCGGCGCGCAGGTTATTCTGCATGGCGACAACTACGACGAAGCCTGCGCGCACGCCATTGAGCTTGCCAAGGAAGCAAAGGCGACTTTTGTCCACCCCTACGACGACCCCGACGTGATCGCGGGGCAGGGCACGGTGGCAGTGGAGTTGCTGCGCCAGCATCCGGGCCCGATCCACTCGGTTTTCGTCCCGGTCGGCGGCGGCGGGCTGATAGCCGGCATGGCCGCCTACATCAAGCGCTTGCGACCGGAAATCCGCATTGTCGGCGTCGAACCGGAGGACGCCGATGCGATGGCGCGTTCGTTGTGCAAGGGCAAACGCATCACGCTGCCGCGCGTGGGCATTTTCGCCGACGGCGTGGCGGTGAAAAAAGTGGGCAAGGAAACCTTCCGGCTGGCGCAGCTGTATGTCGACGAGGTCATCCGGGTCAACAACGATGCGATCTGCGCGGCGATCAAGGACGTGTTCGAGGATACCCGTTCAATTCTGGAGCCGGCCGGCGCCTTGTCCATCGCCGGCATGAAGGCCGCAATCGCGGGCGACAAACTCAAGGGCAAGACGCTGGTCGCGGTGGCTTCGGGCGCGAACATGAACTTCGACCGTCTGCGCCATATCGCCGAGCGTGCCGAACTGGGGGAGAAACGCGAGGCGGTGCTGGCCGTCACCATCCCCGAAACGCCGGGCAGCTTCAAAACCTTTTGCAGCCTCTTGGGCGCGCGCAACATCACCGAGTTCAACTACCGCTATGCCGATCCCAAGGTGGCGCGCGTCTTCGTTGGTCTGTCGGTTCCGGGGGCGGGCGAGGGCGCGCGCGTGGTCGAACTGTTGCAGCGCCATGGGCTGGAAGCGATCGACCTTACCGAGAACGAGATGGCCAAGCTGCATGTCCGCCATCTGGTCGGCGGACGCGCGCCGGAGGCGATCAACGAAGTGCTGTACCGCTTCGAGTTTCCGGAACGCCCCGGTGCGCTGATGCAGTTTCTGCAAAGCATGAGCCGCGGCTGGAACATCAGCCTGTTCCACTACCGCAACCACGGCGCGGACTTTGGCCGCATTCTGGTCGGCATTCAGGTGCCGGAAAAGGAAAAACCCGGCTTTCAGCAGTTTCTGGAAGGGCTGGGCTACCGTTACTGGGATGAGTCGCGCAACCCGGCCTACAAATTATTCCTGGCCTGATTTTTTTCAGGCTGCCGGTGCGCTTGCCGGATAGCCGCTCTTGAAGCGGTCGGTATCGGGTCTACCCGGCGTCCCTTGAAGCAAGGCACGCTGGCCTGAGCGACGACGTCAGGGTGGATTCCGCTCAGGGGCCCCTGCAGGCTGCGTGATACCCTCATGTCATGCTTCGGATATTCGGATGTTTTCTGTTGGGGGCACTGTTCGCGGCGCCCGGATGGGCGTCGTCCGGCGACGACGCCGTGCTGCAGGCACAGCAGGCATTTTCCGCGCGCAAGCTGGAAAGCCTGGAACGCGCTGCACGCGATGTGCCGGCCGATCATGTGTTGCTGCCCTATGTTGAATACTGGCGCCTGGCGCTGGCGGGCCGTAATGACGATCAGCGTATTGCCGATTTTCTGACCCGTTATCCCGGCAGCCGCCTGGCCGAGCTTGTGCGCGCGGACTGGCTGAAATCACTGGGTGCACGCGAAGCATGGCCGCCGTATCTGGCCGAATACCGGCGCCTCGTCCGGCCCGATCCATCGCACCAGTGCTATGCCTACCGCGCCGAATGGGCGCAGGGCAATCGCAGCCATCAGCGCGAGGCGATTTCAATGTGGTTTAGCGGGCGCGACATGCCGTCGGCCTGCACCCCTTTGTTTGTCCAATTGATTGAAACGGGACTGCTCAATCGGGAGGATGTCTGGCGCCGCTTCCGGCTGGCGCTGGATGCGGGCAATCCCGGCGTGGCCAAGGCGGTGGCCACGCTGATGGATGCGGCCGAGCGCCCTGCGGCGGTGCTGCTCGACCAGGCCGGCAGCGATCCGGCACGCCTGCTCGCAGCGCGCCGCCTGGACATGGAGCAGCGCGGCGATCGTGAAATCGCGCTTTATGCGCTCGACCAGTTGGCGCGGCGCAACTCCGGCGAGGCAGAGCAGGCATTGCGCCAGCGCCTGTCGCAATTCAAGGGCACCGAGGCGAACACGGCCTGGGCGCGCCTTGCCACCCGGGCCGCGCGCCGGCATGAGGCGCTTGCTTTGACGTGGTTTCAGCTGGCCGGTGTGGTGGCTGTCAACGATGACCAGCGCGAGTGGTGGGCGCGCGCCGCATTGCGTGCGGGCGACTGGGCAACGGTGCTGCGGGTGATCCGTAGCATGGGAGATAGCACTCAAACGCAGCCAGTCTGGCGTTATTGGCAAGGACGCGCGCTGCAGGCGACGGGCCAGCGCAGCGCAGCCAATTCCCTGTTTCTGGCGCTGTCGCGCGAGCATCACTATTACGGCCAGTTGGCGCAGGAAGAATTGGGTCCGGTGGCCGAGGCGCCTGCCATCAACATCAAGATGGGAGGGGGTGACGTGGCCGCAGTCGCGCGCGATCCTGGCATCGCGCGTGCGCTGGCCCTGCAGGAGCTGGGTTTGCGCAGCGATGCCAACCAGGAATGGAACTGGTCGATCCGCGGATATTCGGACCGGCAACTGCTTGCGGCTGCAGAGCTTGCGCGTCGCGTGGAATGGTATGACCGCGCCATCAATACCGCTGAGCGCACCCAGGAGCTGCATGATTTCGAATTGCGTTTTCTCGCACCCTACCGGGAACTGGCGCAGCAGGCTGCGCGCGAAAACCAGATCGATGAAGCCTGGGTGTTCGGCCTGATGCGGCAGGAAAGCCGCTTCGTCAATGTCGCCCGTTCCAGCGTTGGCGCATCGGGACTGATGCAGATCATGCCAGCCACGGCACGCTGGATTGCGCAGCGCCTCGGCATCAAGGGGTTCAAGTCGAGCGAGATGCAGGACCCGGAAAAAAACATCCGCTTTGGTGCCTACTATCTTAAACACGTGCAAACCAGCCTCGACGGCTCGCCCGTGCTGGCCACTGCTGCCTATAATGCGGGCCCTGGGCGTGCCCAGCGCTGGCGCGACAGCCGGCCGATGGAGGCCGCGGTCTACATCGAATCGATCCCGTTCGCCGAAACGCGCGATTACGTCAAGAAAGTGATGAGCAACGCCATGTATTACGCCGCCCGCTTCGGTCAGCCATCGGTGTTGCTGAAAGAGCGTCTGGGTACAGTGCCACCGCGCAATACAGCGGCGGAGCCCGAGTCGAAATCGGACGATTCAGTGGAACTTGGGCAAGCGGACGACTAGAATCAGAGCTGCCTTACATACAACCCCCCTATTTCCATGAAGACTGAACGCATCTGTATCCTCGGCGGGTCCGGCTTTGTGGGCACCCGACTTGTGAGCCTGCTCGCCACCCGCGGCGTCAGCGTGCGGGTGCTGAGCCGTCGCCGTGAAATGGCCCGGGACCTGATCCTGCTGCCTACGGTGGAGGTGGTCGAAGCCGACGTGCACGACCAGCAGGAACTCATTCGCCATTTTCGCGGCATGGATGCCGTCATCAATCTGGTCGGCATCCTGCATGAAACCCGGGTTGGCCGGGCCGACCTGCCGCGTGCGCGCCGCGGCGATTTCCAGCGCACGCATATCGAATTGCCGCGCAAGGTCATTCACGCCTGCGGCGAATCGGGCGTGCAGCGCCTGCTGCACATGAGTGCGCTTGGTGCCAACCCCAATGCACGCTCGGCCTACCAGCGCTCGAAGGGGATTGCCGAGGCGCTGGTGCGCGAGGCCGGGATGCGCCACATCGAGCACGAGAACTGGTATCTCAACGGGCCCAAGCTCATCCACGGATATGGCCTCAACGTCACGATCTTCCGCCCGTCCGTCATTTTCGGTCGCGGCGATTCTTTCCTGACGATGTTTGCCCGCCTGCTGAAGTGGCTTCCCGTGCTGCCGCTGGCGAACGCCGGTGCGCGCTTCGCCCCGGTTCATGTCGACGACGTCGCGCGTGCCTTTGCAGACAGCCTCGATATGCCTGCCACCTTTGGCCAGACCTACGACCTGTGCGGCCCCGAAAGCTACACCCTGCAGGAACTGGTGCGCTATGTCGGCGAGCTTGCCGGCAAGAAACGCAGCATCATTCCTCTGGGTGATGCGTTGTCCTACCTGCAGGCCTGGGCGCTTGAATTCAAGCCCGGCAAAAAACTGATGACCCGCGACAACTTCTTCGCCATGAGCGAGGACAACGTCTGCAGGGGCGGCTGGCCCCCGGTGTTCGATTATCAGCCGGTATCGCTCGAAGCCGTCGCCCCCGAATATCTGCGCGACGACACGCCGCGCGCGCGATACGAGGACTACCGGGAAAACGCCCGTCGCTGAGGACGCTGCGCCGCGATGAAGAGCTACATCGTAGGGGGCGCAGTGCGTGACCGGTTGCTGGGGCTGCCGGTGGCCGACCGCGACTTCGTCGTCGTCGGCGCCACGCCGGACGAGATGCTGGCGCTGGGCTACCAGCCGGTGGGCAAGGACTTCCCCGTCTTTCTGCATCCGCACACCCACGAGGAATATGCGCTGGCCCGCACCGAGCGCAAGTCCGGGCATGGCTACACAGGCTTCAAGGTATACGCCGCGCCAGAGGTCACGCTGGAAGAAGACCTGCTTCGGCGCGACCTCACCATCAACGCCATCGCCGAGGATGAGGCGGGCGTGCTGGTCGACCCTTACGGCGGACAGCGCGACCTGGCAGCCCGGGTCATGCGTCATGTGAGCGCGGCATTTGCCGAAGACCCGGTGCGGATTCTGCGGGTGGCACGCTTTGCTGCACGCTTTACCGAATTTTCGGTCGCGCCGGAGACGCTGGCCCTGATGCGCAGCATGGTGGACAACGGCGAAATCGATGCATTGGTGCCCGAGCGTGTATGGCAGGAAGTCGCGCGCGGACTGCTGGAAGCACAACCCTCGCGCATGTTCCGGGTACTGCGCGAATGTGGCGCGCTGGCCAGGCTGTTTCCCGAAATCGATTGCCTGTTCGGCGTACCGCAGCCACCCGAGCATCACCCGGAGGTCGACACCGGCGAGCACGTCATGCGGGTCGTTGATTGGGCGGCGCGCCAGGGATACAGCCTGCCGGTCCGTTATGCTGCATTGACGCACGACCTGGGCAAGGGCGTCACCCCACCCGAGTTCTGGCCCAAACATCACGGCCACGAAGCGAAAAGCGTGGCACGGGTGCGCACGCTCAGCGAGCGCATTCGCGTCCCCACCGACTGTCGGGAGCTTGCCATTGCGGTCGCACGTGACCACGGCAATGTGCATCGTGCGTTGGAACTGCGCGCCGCGACGATCGTCGAATTGCTGGAGCGCGTCGATGCCTTTCGCCGCCCAGAGCGCTTCGGCGAATTCCTGCAAGCATGCGAATGCGATTTTCGCGGGCGCCCCGGCTACGAGACGCGTGCCTATCCGGTGCCGGCCTATCTTGAGCACGCGCTTGCGGTCGCGCGCGCAGTCGATGCCGGGGCGATTGCACGTGCCGTCGCCCCCGACACGATCCGCAGCGCAGTGTTCCGTGCGCGCGCCGAAGCCGTCGATGCCTGGCGCAGGCAACATGTCTGAGGCGCGATCAGACCATCCCCTTGGTGGCTTAATTCTTGGCGGCTTAATTGCGCGTCGCGACTAAACTAAATGCCCCCTGCATCAGGGGGCGGTTGGCAGGGGCGGCGCGCGCCCTCAATAAGCTCGGGCCGGAATCAGTCGCGGTCGTGGCGCCGATGATCGCGATAGTGGCGGCGGGCGTCATGCCGCGCCTCATGCCGGTTTTCATGGCGCACATTCCGGTCGCGGCGGTAATTCCGGCCGTCCCGGCTATCGCGATAGGCATGGCCATACTGGATGCGGTGATGCGCAGGCAACACGATGGTGCGGCCGGGATGATACGGGGTATAAGCCGAATAGCGATGGCCGCCCGATTCGTACAGCACGCTAAAGCCGTCATGGTGGCGGGTGCCGAACGAAATGACGAAGTGGGGCTCGACTGTGACCACGCGTCCGTAGCCATAATCGCCATGGGCGAGGGCCGTGCCAGATCCGGTCAACAGAATGCTTGCAAGCAGAACGGTACGTAACATGATTCGTCTCCTTTAAAAAGAGGAACGTGTTGGCGGTACTCGATGCAGCGTCAATCGTTCCAGTCGTTGCGGCTGTTGTTCCAGCCCGCGCCGCGCTGAGTGTCGGCCACGGAAAAACGCACGTTCAGATTCACCCACTTGCCGGGATCGTAAGGCAGGCGGGTGGTGTATTCGCGGCCCTGAAAGCGGTAGCGCACGTCATAGCCGCTGATCACCTGACGATAATCGTCATGGGTGCGGCAGCGTTCGATCTGATGCGGGCGCGATTCATAGCGTCTGTCGCCGTCATTCCAGCGGTCTCCTACCACTGCGCCGGTCGCGGCGCCGACGGCGGCAGCGGCGACCTTGCCGTTGCCCTTGCCGACGGTCGAGCCGATCAGGCCGCCTGCGATGGCACCAAGTATGGCGCCCCCGCCGTTGTTTTCATCGCGGTAGCTGCGGGTTTCGTGGCCCACGGTTTCGGTCCAGCATTCACGGCGCGGTTCGTTGATCGTTTCGTAGACCGGCGTGCTCGCCAGCACCTTGGCGCGGGCGGTAAAGCCATCGCTCATGCCGCGGTCGTGGCCGGCTTGCGCCGCGCCGCTGACGGCAAGCAGTGCGGCAATCAGCGTGGTGTTCAGGATGCCGCTGCCTTTGTTTGCTGCGGGGTGCTTCAGTGTGCGTGCTTTCATCATTGCGCTCCTTGTTACGGTCAATTCAGTGCGGGTTGTTATGCCACGCATGGGGGTTAGCGACGACCGCGACGGCGGTTGTCTTCTTCAAGTCGGTGTTGCTGGCGTCGTTCGTAGCCGTAGCCGTAGCCTTCCGGCTCCTCGCTCTCGGCCCGATTGCGCTCGGTCCTGTTGCGTGATGCACGGTGCGTGTCTCTGTCCCTGCGGGCGTCACGCTGATCCGGACGCGTTTCTTCAGGCTGGCCGCGCTCGGCCACGATGAACGCATCCTCGATAAAATGGGGCGCAGCCTGCACCGGGGCGGCCAGAACCAGTCCCAGCCCCGCCATTCCCGCTATCCAGTGTTGCCGTGTATTCATCGTCGTCTCCTTTTCTGCGACCCTCGGGTCTTGCTTGCATGCCTTGCATTCTGGTGGGTGAAGGTAAGCGCACTGTTTCACGCAAGGGCGATTTTGTAACAGTGTGTAACCGCGGTGTGCGTGGCCCCCCGGGTCCGCTGCTATAGTTGCCGCATGGAAAAGAACACCATTTACGTGACGGACGATGACCCCGGCATTCGCGAACTGGTGGCCGAATATCTGGGCAGCCAGGGCTACACGGTCGAGATGGCGGAAGACGCGGCGTCACTCGACCGCTTGCTTGCCGCGGGCTTGCCCGACCTGCTGGTGCTCGACTGGATGATGCCGGGCGAGGATGGACTGTCGGTGGCGCGCCGCCTGCGAGCGCAGCCCGGGTTTCCGCCCATCATCATGCTGTCGGCCAAGGGTGAGGACATCGATCGCATTATTGGCCTCGAAGTCGGTGCCGATGATTACCTGCCCAAGCCCTTCAACCCACGCGAATTGCTGGCGCGTATCCGGGCGGTGATGCGGCGTCACAATGGCGCCGCCGCGCCTGCGGCGGCTGAAACCGCAAAACGGGTTGATTTTGGCCCCTTCAGCGTCAACCTCGATGCCCGCACGCTCAGCCGCGACGGGGCCGAGATCACGCTGACCACCAGCGAGTACGAACTGCTGGAAATTTTCGTCACCCATGCCAACCGGGCGCTCTCGCGCGACTGGCTGATGGATCAGCTGCGCGGATTCGAGCGCGATCCGTTCGACCGCAGCATCGATGTGCGGGTGAATCGCCTGCGCAAGAAAATCGAAGACGACCCTGCCAGTCCGGCCTATATTCGTACCCAGCGCGGCCAGGGTTATCTGTTCGTTCCCCAGGGCAAGGGGTGAAACGCCTGACGCGCTCATTGTTCGCCCGCACGGCGCTGACCTTGGCGCTGGCCTTCATTGTTTTTCAGGCAGTGGCATTCTGGGTGGTGTATCGAACCCTGATTCTTCCGGTGGCGGAGCGCTCGGCGGATGATCTGGCGGGTCTGGTCGTGCTGTCGGCGCAAACCTGGACGGAACTGCCGCCGATAACGCGCGCCGCATTCGAACGCGAACTGGCACGTCGGCACGGCCTGCGTCTGACCACCACGGCTGTCAACACAACGGTGGATGCGCCCCGGTTTGCCTTTCGCACCCAGATCGAGGCGGCGCTGAGCAGCCGCGTGGGTGACGACGTGGTCCTGCGCGGCGTGCCCGGAACGGCGGCGGCCTGGCTGGACATTCCGGTTGGCGGGCATGACCTGCACGTCGGCTTCTTCCCGCGCCGCTATGCCGTCAAGCCGCCCCTGGCGGCGATTGCGGTCATTGCCCTGGGCACGTTTCTCAGCCTGCTGACCGCCCTGCTTCTGGTGCGCCGCATCACCGTGCCGCTGGCGCGCGCGTCGCGGGCGGCCAGCCAGGTGGGGGCGGGCGAACAGCCCGAACTGTTGCCGGAAACGGGGCCTGCCGAACTCGCCGAGCTGGCTCGCCGGTTCAACGTCATGGCGACCGAAGTGCGCGAGTTGCTGGATAACCGCACCACCCTGCTGGCGGGGGTGTCACACGATCTGCGTACGCCGATGACGCGTCTGCAGCTCCATCTGGAAATGCTGCGCGATGCCCCCAGCCCGGCGCGCATCGACCGGGCGGTGGCCGATCTGGCCGACATGAACCGGCTGATTACCGACTATCTGGAGCTGGCGCGCACCACTCAGCCCGAAACGAAAGTTCGCTTCGATCTTGCCGAACTGCTGGAAGAGGTGGCGGCGGATGCGCGCGTGCCGTGGCCTGGCGCCGCGCCGTGCGAGGTCGAGGCGGGCCGTCTGGCGTTGCGGCAGATCGTGTCGAACCTGATCCAGAACGCGCAGCGTTATGGCGGCGGCACGGCGGTCGAACTGGAGCTGGAATGTACGGACAAACGGGTGCGGGTGAGCGTGCGCGATGGGGGCACGGGGATTCCGGAGGATCAGCTGGAAAAAGTGTTCAGGCCGTTCTACCGGCTGGAATCGTCGCGTTCGCAGGCCACCGGCGGAACCGGACTGGGGCTGGCGATCGTGCGCCAGCTGGCGGAAACGAATGGCTGGAAGGTGATGCTGCAGAACCGCCCGCAAGGCGGGCTGGAAGCGGTACTGGAAATTCGCCGCTAAGGCGTCAGGCGCTGTTTTTGGAGCTGCGTCGCAGCACCCTGAACTCGACGAACAGCAGCGTCAGGCTGAACATCGATATACGCCGGGTGCTGCCGCTAAAGAAAGCCAAAGGCGAGCGCGACAGGTTGATGCTCACGCTGGCTTCTTTGCCCAGTAGCATCTGCTTAGATGGCGGAATGGCGGGCGAACAGGGAGAACTGCACGAACAGCAGCGACAGGCTGGTGAGGCTCATGCGCTCGGTCTGCCCGTGAAACCAGGCAAAAGGCGTGTGGCTGAATTCGAGAACCAGTTGTTTTTTGCCGAATTGCAGTTTCATGGTGCACTCCTTGGGAAGAGGGGGTTGATTGAATACTTGCAACGCCCATGCCACCCGGGTCGAGGCCATCACGATAAAAATACATCCAATAAAACAAAGGCTTGCATTGACATGCCTGGGCGGGCAGCCAGGGGCGGGGGGATTGGCTGACGGAAATCCGACACTGGCTGTCGAAGCGCCGAACATTTGACAGGCCGAATGGCCGGATGCGGGCGACAGGGTAGAATCCGGCTTTGCGATTTAAGCGGCACGCGTTCTGCGCGCCGCATCTTGTACATGATCATCCTCAAAAACCTGAGCCTGCGGCGCAGCGCCAAGGTCCTGCTCGACAACGCCTCGGTCTCGATCAATCCCGGCGAAAAGGTCGGCCTGGTCGGTCGCAACGGCGCCGGCAAGTCGAGCCTGTTTGCGCTCTTGAACGGCACCCTGCACGAAGACAAGGGCGATTTTTCCATTCCGTCGCAGTGGCGCATGGCGCAGGTGGCGCAGGACATGCCGGAAACGACCGAGTCGGCGACCGATTTCGTCATCGCCGGCGACACCGTGCTGGCCGAAGCGCAGGCTGAAGTGACCGCAGCCGAGGCCAGCGACGACGGCGAGCGCATGGCGCACGCCTACATGGCGCTGCACGACGCCGGTGCGCACGATGCCCAGTCGCGTGCGCAGGCGCTGATCCTCGGTCTCGGCTTCCAGGTGCACGAGCTGAATCAGCCGGTCAACAGCTTTTCCGGCGGCTGGCGCATGCGCCTGCAACTCGCCCGTGCGCTGATGTGCCCGTCCGAACTGTTGCTGCTCGATGAACCGACCAACCACCTCGACCTCGACGCGCTGGTGTGGCTCGAAGCCTGGTTGAAGAAATACCCCGGCACCATGCTGGTGATCAGCCACGACCGCGAGTTTCTCGACGCCGTGACCAACGTCACCCTGCATA
>JBFHXL010000007.1:0-17995 GCA_041599035.1 Thiobacillus sp.
CTTACCACCTTATGATCATGGTCTTGTTAGCGGCAAAGTTTTCGGGTGTGCTGGACAAACTGCCGCAGGGTAGGTCAAATGTCTTGGGCGAACTGCCGATTCATCCCTCGGCACGGTGAGATGAATCACGCAGCTTGCAGAGAAAGTAGCGGCATGGGCCTTGTGCCGGTGACAGGATAAATATTCAAGATGGTGCGCAGTCCGGCTTTTCAGAATTCCAGACGCTGGAGTTTCATGTTTGTTTTCTGAAACAAGCTCAGTGCTCGTTCGCTGCCAACCACTGTTCCAGCATCATCACCAGCCAGATCATTACCCCGTAATAGCTGGCATGCTGGCCGCGCTGCATGGCCAGCATGTAGTCCAGATACGCCGGCTGGATCCAGCCACGTTTTTTGAAGTCTGACAGGCTGTCACTGACGAGGTCGCCGAGTGGGGGGTGTTGCATGCTCCAGACGCCGAACGGCAGGCCGAAGCCGTGCTTGGTCTTGTTGATGATCTTTTCCGGCAGGAGGTCATCCAGGGCCTTCTTGAAAAACCAGCGCAGCGTTTGCCCGCGCACCTTGTAATCCACTGGCAGATGATTGGCAAACGCCACCAGACGGTCGTCAAGCAGCGGGTAGTGCGTTTCGATCCCTGCCGCCTCGGTCATCGTGGCCACCTTGCGCAAGTCGTTGTCGGCCAGGGTGAACTTCAGGTCCAGGTGCATCAGACGGTTGATGTAATGGTCGGAGTTGGTGCGGTCGTAGACTTCGCTGAGAGCGGCATTCGTTGAAGAAGGATCGACAGCACGAATGAAATCCGCAGCAAAAATCTGGTCGAGCGGGGTGCGGTGGAGGAAATTGTAGCTTTCCAGTCGCAGCGGTAGCCTGACACCGGCTTGGGTGACGTAGCTTTTCAGCTTGGACAGCGGAAACCGATCCGATAGCCCCGGCAAGCTTGCAAGCGGTTCGATCAACCCGCGCCGCAGCGCAGCGGGCAGGTGGGCATAGGCTTCGAACAGGCGCTGCTTGGCGTAGCGCACATTGCCGCCGAATATTTCATCGCCGCCGTCGCCGGCGAGCATGCTCTCGAATCCCGCCTCGCGCGCCGCCTTGGCACAGAAATAGGATGGCACCGCCGAGCTGTTGCCGAAGGGCTCGTCATATTCGCGCGCGACAATGGGAATCGCGGTCACGATGTCGGCCGGCTTCAGGTAATACTCGTGGCTGCGGCTGCCGTAGCGCTCGGCAGCGCAGCGTGCGTATTCCATTTCGTCGAACCCGTCGGCGTCGAAGCCGATGGAGAAGGTGTCGACCGGTGCGCCGCGCGCAGCAGTGAGGGCGCCGACGATGGTCGAGCTATCGGTACCGCCGGAAAGAAACGCCGCGGTGGCCGGTGCATCGGCATCGCGCACCGCCTGGTCCAGCAGGCTACGGAAATTGCGGCGATGGTCGTCGTAGCCGGCATCGGCCGGGGTGTAGTCGGCCTGCCAGTAATACCCGGTGCTGAGCTGGCCATTTTCCAGGGTGAGGGTTTGTCCGGGCAGCAGCTTGTGCACGCCCTGATACAGGCTGCGCGGAGCGGGAATGGTTTGGAAATAGAGATAGTCGTAGATCGCCTGCGAGTCGATGATACGGCCCACGGCGGGGTGGGCCGCCACGCTTTGCACGCTGCTGCCGAATACCAGCTGGTTGTTGTGCTTGGCGTAACACAGGCGTTCGGCGCCAACACGGTCGAGCGCCAAAAAGGCTTTTTTCTTTAATGGTTCAAGTACGGCAAAAGCGAAGTTGCCCTGCATCAGCGTAGGCAGTACTTCGCCGAAGCGAGCCCATCCGTGGGCCACCGCAACGGCTGGACTCTGGTCGCAGGCAATGAAGGCCAGGCTCTCATCCAGAAAGTGCGGGCGCCCATACAACGCGGCAGCCAGTCCGCTTTCCACATGTATCCAGGCCTTTCCGAAGCGCGAGCACCCCGCCACCCCCAGCATCTGGTTGCTGTGTTCGTCCAGCAGGCTTTGTGACGGCAGTCCGGCTGCACGCCCCATGTGCTTGATTAAATCCTGATGCGCGCCGTTGTCGCCGAGCCAGCCGAAGATGCCGTCCATATTTTTTAAATAAAAAGTTTCAGATGTTTCGCTTAAAGGTAAGCAGTATGCAGGCTTGGGTGGACTGAGTTGAGAATGAAGATTATTCTGGCAACTTGATTACTGCGCATTGTAAATACACAATGCATCAATTTGTTTTGTTGGAGGATCGATGACCTCAACGCAGTCGTGCTCGCCTACCGCAAATATTTTGTAGCCGTGTAGTCGAAGAAAATCGAAAACTTCCGCACTGGAACTACCAAGTTCTTTCAACCATGGATCTGACACCTCGATAACCATAGTTGGGTGATTACGCTGAATGATTTCGGTCATCCCTTCAAGTACTTTCATTTCGGCACCTTCGACGTCGATTTTGACGAAGGAAACTGGCTGTGTGTCAGGGATGATACTGTCCAATGCCACAGCATCAATGACCGTGCTTTCCCCCTCTCCAGGTCGCATGGACGAAATTTCGGATTTCCAGTTAGGCGCCAGAAAAAAGTTAATATGCCCTACCTTGTCTGACACGGCCTTGTTGATGGCTTCGACATTGGCAAGACCGTTCGAGTCGACGGTCTCACGCAACTCAGAATAAATGACGGGTGATGCTTCGAAGGCGTAGACCTTTCCGCTGGAACCGACTGCTTCAGCAAGGCAGATGGTGAAGTATCCGGAATGTGCGCCTACATCAATAACCGTGCTTTCGAGCTTTGCATATTTTGATATCAGCGGAACGATACTTAGGTTCTTTTTGGGGCCATACATGTACAAATGGAAGTTGGTCTGGGGGTGCACCTTGTATTTGTGGCCTTTCACCCGGTAGGTAACTGGGCCAAGCCCCACGTATTTTTCTTTGTTTTTCTCCAGCCAGGCTTCAAGCCGCCACTTCCCCCGGAAACTTGGAGTTGTTCTACAGATAACAACCAGCAGATTTAAAATGGCCTTCATAGAATATCTCCAATGAATGGGACATCAAGAATGTTGCTGGTCAAGTGCTGCTTCAAATATTGAAACGGTTTTCTCTGCCGTATTGCGCCAACTGAATTCGCGTGCCCGTTGCCAGGATTTCTCGGATAGTTGGCGGTGGAGCGCCTGATTGTCCAGTAGGCTCAGAACAGCGTCAGCGACCTCATCGAGATTTTCGGGATCGATAAGAATCCCGGAATCGCCGACCACCTCGGGTATGGATGAACGGTTTGAGGCCACAACGGGCACACCGTGGACCATCACTTCCAGGGGGGGCAGACCGAACCCCTCATAAAGTGAAATGTAGACCAGGCATGTTGCTACCTTGTAATACTGTTCCAGTTCGGCATCGGATACATACCCCATCAAGCTGACCCTGCCTTGAAGGGCTAGTGTGTCAATCAGGTTCTGTAACTGATTGCGTTGCGTGGCATCGGTGACCCCCAGGATGATCAGTCTTGCCGTTGGGTGCTGGCTGGCCACCTTGGCAAACATATGCACCATGGCAGGGGCGTTTTTGCGTATCGCGCCGCCTCCACCAAAGCCAAGAACGAGGCCGGTCGTTGGCTTGTCGTTATCGAAGGCGCTTGGATTTGAATCGGCACCCCAGTGCACCACCTTGATCTTGTCCGGATTTGCTTGCGTGACTCGGATTAGATCCAGGCGCGTGTGCTCGGAAACCGCAATGACACTTCGCGATTGACGCAATCCCGCAGCAAGCCGCAGGCGAAACCGCTTCACCCCATTATTATTCATTCCGTCATTCATGATCAGCGGAATGACATCATGCACTGTCATCACAATTGGCAGGGGTGACCAGATGGGTGCGCCACTGCTGGAGCAATGCAGCAAATCCGCCCCGGATCGCCAGGCAGAAATCGGCAATCCCAGATTCTCCCAGAGATTCCAGCGAAAGCCGGGTAGTTCAAACGTGCGGATTTCACTGTTGGGAATACGTGTATGAATTTCATCGGCCGACTTGGTGGCCTGCGTTCCAAAGAAGACAAAGCTCCAGCCCGGCCTGATCCGGGCAATTTCTTCATACAGCCTTAACAGGCTTCTGCCTTCGCCACGCGGATGGCGGGCGAGCAGGCTGCTGGCATCCACCGCGATGCGCAACCTGGTGGTTTTCACAACCGACCCCGTTGGCTCGACGCATGTTTTTGTACGATTTCTTCCATTAATGCTTCCAACTCCTTGGCTTTCGCAGCCCAGGTGTAGTGGGATTCAATCGTGCGGCGCCCCGCGTCACCCAGTTGGGCGGTCTGGCTGGGGTTTCGCAAAAGTTCGACTACGGTGTCCGCAAAATCCTGGGGCGTGTTTCGAATCAGAATGTTTTCCCCTTCCGACACCTTCAGGCTGCCCACGCCTTCCGGAGTCGACACAACGGCTTTGCCCATGGCCCACGCTTGGAGAACTTTATTCTTGATGCCGGCCCCGGAACGCATGGGACACACAAACACACCGGCCCTTCGCAGATAAGGCCGGATATCCGGCACGGAGCCCGTCACCTTCACGCCTTCGCCAGCCAGAGCCATCACTTCAGCCGTGGGATTGCGGCCCACAATGGTGAAGCGCGCCTGGGGAAGTTCTTTCTTGACCAAAGGGAATATGGCCTCCACAAAATAGCGTGCCGCATCGATATTGGGGGAAAAAAACATGGACCCTTCAAATACGATTTCTGGAACGGTTATCTCGCAGTCCGGGATCAATGGGCTGTCCGGGCAGAAATAGGTTTCATCCACGCCATTCTCAACCACAGCCGTGTGCGCAAATGGCATCAGGCTTTTGAAGGAGTCGGCATCGGTCCTGGAAACAAACAGCACTGCACCAGCCTTGCGCAAGTGTTGATAGGCAAACATCCAGGTCAGGGCAAGCTGCTTCAGCGTCCATAGCTTGGCATAGGGGGCGGAGGCAAGCCGCAATTCGCGTTTCATGCGCAGAAAACTGTCATCCACCTGGTCGGCCAGCAAAGGAACCGATCGCCGTAACGCCCCCAGATTGAACAGCATATTGCAGCCCGCATCCCAGATCAGGTCGTAGTGGGTGTTTTTTGTGCATTCCAGAAGATGGTCTCGCACTTCCGGCGAGTGTGGAAAAAGCGTGCCGGAGTCCAGGCCAGATACCAGCCTTGATAAAACCCCAGTTGGCACTGGGGGCTGCGGATGGGGAAACCGTTTTACATGCCTGAAAAACGATTCGATCTCCAGATTGGGCGCCGTGTCATCTCCCAGGCAAACCAGATCGAGCACATGCTGTGCGCTCAGATGCTTGGCGTAGTGGTGAATGCGCAGTGTCAGGCCATCCAGGGGCTGGGCAGGGTAACGGTCGCAGGTGACGAGTATTCGCATCGCGCAGAAAATAGATCTTAAGTTAGTAGCGCAACCAACTCTGGGCAGGTCTGGTGAAACGGTCGAGAAGCATTTTGTCGATAACACTTAGCTTTACAGTTGACTGCACCGAGCCGAAGCGCATCCTTCTTGAATTGGGATGGCGTCATGGGTTTTCTGTTGCGGGGTCTTTGTGTGCAACAAGAGCAAGCATTTCTGCAGTGATGGGCAGTATGGAGAAACAGCTCATGGAATACGGCTCCATTTTTTCATCATGGCTTCAATTTCAGCCTCGTTGTAGAAGTGGTTCAGCCAGGGCTGATTATAGAATTGCCCAACCAACGTGGTCGGAAGACTCATGGTGTTGACCAAAGATCGATAGAATTCGCGTTGTGGCGTTTTGGCACGGATATTTTTTTCGATCAGAGAAGTCGGTTTGTTGCCTGTTAGGATAGCGATGGCATCAAGTGCAACCTCTGACAGTTTATCGGTCCTGATCAGCACCGCATCGCAGTCATGACCGCGGTAAATGCCATAACCTGCTTCAATTGGAAAGGCCGTTTCGAGTACATCAATTCCCATGGTCATTTTCAGTTCCCGATCAAACCAGAAATGCGGCATGGTGCCAAGCTTACCTAGATAGTGGGTGACCGGATCAGCTGAATGATTCTCTATTGCGGCTTGCAATACGATTTGAAAATACTGTTTCAAACTATCTACGTTGTCGAGACCTCTGGTCGCAACAACGTGCGGCATGAACTCAAATAGTTGCATAAAGAAATCGGAAAGCGCGATAGCCAGTGGATCCTTCACAAAAGTAAAGATCTTAAGCCGCCCGGTTTCCTGTGCCTTGTCCCGTTTCAAGCGCCATTTGTCCAGTCGTTTTCGAAAATTTTCGCCATCGGTTAGCCAGTGTTGCGGTTTGAAACCGGTACGCGACAGGGCCAGGCGAAACTCAGCATTCAAACTGGGGTCAATGCAGTGGTGCTTGTAAACGATATGGCCAGCTGTCCTCAATGTGCTTGTCAGTGTGGTCGAGCCAACCTTGCGCATGGAATAAACCATGATGGGGTCGCCGTTGGGTAATACCCTATGGTTTTCTATAGTCTGGTTGAGGTTTGCCAGAATTCTATAGCAGGCTTGTTTTAGCATTGTTCGTCAAATTTCCAGATCATGTCTTATTGAGAACGCAAGCACCGTTCCGGTTCTTCGGGCGTGTTAACAGGGAACCTTGTAAAATGTGCGTCTGCCGAGTCAACGTGCCAGTGCAAAGATCATGCCCTGATGGAGCGAAGCCATGCGGCCGCAAGGGATTCAATCCCGTCAGGCTGGCCGCTCATTTTCCAGCCAATGAGCAGGGTGGCCAGGTAGATTCCCGCACCCACCATAATTTTTATCGTCAGATCAAGATACACATTCACGCTCAGATCTGGCATCAGTGAAATGGCTGCCAGCATGATGCTGGCACTGATGGTGGGCCTCCATAAAACGGCCCAGATCTCACCATAATGAATGCCAGCATCTGATTGCGCTGAATATACATTGGTCAGAAAGTAAATGATCGCAGAGGCAAGACGAGCATATGCCAGTCCGAGCATGCCCATCATGGGCACCAGCAGGGCTGCGCCAAGGAGGAATGAAACAAACTCAATCCACATGATTCGAGCGTGAAGACCGCTGTAACCAAGCAGCAGAAACAAGCCCGAAAAGGGGGCGACAGCCACCTTGAGGGCACCAACTATTGCAAAGATCGCGAGATAGGGGGTGACTCCTGTCCATTTTTCACCAAGCAAAACTAGCGTCAATGGTTCCGCTACCGCAACAAATCCGCAAGCAGCAGCCAGTGTGATTGTATTGACTGCACCCTGGGTTTTCAGGACGGCCGCGCGAACCCGCCCAATGTCATCCTTTATGGCAGACAGGGTTGGGAGGAACGCGCGCATGATTGGCGGCCCCAGTTCTGCTGTGGGCAACTGGCCAAGGTCGGAGGCCACACTATAAATCCCGAGTGCATGGGCGTCTCCCATCCGCCCCGCTATCAGTTCGTCCGTCTTTCGAGTGGCGAAATTACCAATCCCCGAGATGAGCAACCATTTGCTGAAATGCCACATCAAGCGGAGTTGGCTTGTATTCCATGTGGGGCGATAGGGGTGCATGGAAAAGCTTAATGCAACCGAGCTGAGGTAACTTACAGCAATACCCAGAACCAGCGCACGATAGTCTCTAATAATCAGAGCAGCAATAATGGTGACCGCAACCCCGATTAGTTTGGTTACGATGCTGAAACGAAATTCGAAGCCGAACTCAAAGTTTTTTCTGGCAACGGTTATGCCTATGTTTGAAAAGCTCCCGATGAAGAGGCTGGCAGAAATGACCCAAACAACCCAGACAACGCGCGGCTCTTTAAAAAAAACGCCCGCAAGTGGAGCCGAGAATGCCAACAGCAAGGCCACGATGCACCCCTGGATGATGCGCAGTGACCAGGCCGAATCGATGATGTCGCGATTCAGTGTTTGTGTCCGCAGGACATGGGTGTCAGCCCCAAAATCCACCAGAATCTCTGCTAGGCCGACGATCAGCATGGCCATGGCAACGATTCCATAATCCCCTGGTGACAGGATGCGCGCCAGAATGATCGTGCTGCCCAGGCCAAGCAGCTTGATACTCCAGCGCATGGACATGCTCCAGGCAGCACCACGGATAAAAGTTGATTTGAGTTCCACTTGTTTTTGGTGTGCTTCAGGCATACATTTTTCTAGGTTTCGTGTCGTTGTTTGTTTTTATTGAACCAAGATAGGGGTCAATAGTTGTTGCGAGTACACATGAGCTGCGGCGGGATGTCTGCTGCCTGCCAGTTGCGTGAATGGCCGAGTTTCTTGAGCGTGTACTTGTAAAACATATTACCTTTGGCTACCTCATGCGCATCAAGAGGATTGTTCTTAATCCAGTCAAAAACCAGTTCTGCAACAGTATCCGGAAGTTCTGCCGGTGAGCGGCGACTAATCGCCATGTGTTGTCGGACAGCGCGGTTCTCGAGCGTCCCCTGTGTTTGCCGCATGATTCGCTTGGCTTGGTCCTTTAAATCGGAAAAACGCCACCAATCTCTTTTCCTGGTTGACCATGAGGCATCTGGTTGTACCTGGATACGCGTAGAGTCCCATTCATTATGCGCGGGATCGAGATTAAACATGAGGGCCGCTGCCAGTGTTGCGTCTGTGCGATATATACCGAGCGGCAATTTAAATCCAACATTTCTGATCCGTCTGATTGTTTCTTGACTCAGACAGAACAAGTTTCCATGTATTCCCCCTTGCTGGATCATTACTTTTCGTAAATACTGCGCTGACCTACCGATTCTGGGTACGCCTGTGGCGCCAAGTGCTTGTGAGGAGGCCAATAAGCTGGCATCTAAAAGTTTTAATGCATTACGGTCCGGCTGGACGTAGCCATCCATAAAAAAAGTCACTTTTCCGCAAGGCCAGATGGAATGCACGTACTGGTTCCAGGCGTGAGCCTTGTCACCAAGCGTGATTGACCAAACTCGTACGGTCGACATGCCGTTACCAGAAGAGTTTGAGGCCAGATGTTCTGAGACTGCAATTGCTAATGTTTCATTGCCGTTTATTAACAAGTCGATTACTGCTGGCTTGCTCACGGCTGATAGCGCGGCTTCCAGGGTTAATAATAAATCTGGCAGCGTCTCGCGCGCCGCAAAAATGGCAATCGACCAAGCTTGGCCCGCACATTCAGCGTATTCGAACTGGGTGCCTGGCCCATTAGAAATTACTGGCATCGTCAATTGTTGGATACTTGGCGGCCCCATTCATTTATGGGCAGAATCGACAATAAGGATTTGCCGGATTTTCCGGGGCGACAGGTTCGGTTTCCTTGCTGTTTTGTTGCGCGGGGCTTGCGGTTGATGAATTCACTTTGTTAGCGTTGCTTTCCTTTGCGCCTTGAATAGATGCCGGGGCATCTGGGGCAGGCTGGTTTGCAGCGGATGCATCCTGGCCGTCAGGTGTAGGGTTGTTTTCCTGTGTTTTAGGGATCGCACGCCCGGGTGTGCCCTTGTAGGGCTTGCCAAGTCTTTCCAGTCTGTTGAGCAGTATGGTTGGGTACAGGTTATTTTCCACCCCTTGTTCAAGAATCGATATTGCCTTGTCTTTCTGGCCACTGTCTAAATAGTAATCGCTCAATTGGGTATAAGCGCGCTGATAACCGGGTTGTAAATTGATAGCCTTGAGTAAATCCCCTACCGCTTCGCCTGAGCGGCCCAGTCTGAGCAGGATGCGGGCACGTGACGTATAAATTTCAGGAAGGAGTGGGAAGGATGCAGGCGGGTTCTTGTTGAGGACGTATTGAATGTCACCCAGGGCCTGATGGAGTTTGTTGTCCCTTGGCCCTTTTTCGAGAATTCGGTTGGCGTTGAACTCGCTTACCAGTGCCCAGCAATAATGGTGCAGGTGATGATAAGTCTCACCATAAACCTTGTGGTAATCGTCAATGGCCGATTTCGGGAGCTTGCTGATCGAGCTGACTTGCTGCGTGCCCTGGCAATACGCCGGGAGGATGGCCAGTTCTCTTGCGTTTGTGACCGGGTCGGCCTGTGCATTGATGGCCCATGCGGATAGCAGGGCGCTCAAGAAAAGGGAGAGTGGCTTATCCATGCATGTCATTGTTGACCTCAATCGTCAAGTCTCGGGTGATTCGCTCGATCTCATTTCGCCAAACGATCGAAGAGAATGTGTGGGTTGCACTCTTGATTTCACGGGATTGGACAATCCGTTTCGACACGGCCTTTTTCCAGCCTTTGTCGGCTGACACAATCGCCTTGAACTCCTGCGCGGTAAGATCGTTTCCGCTCAGAATGAGTTGCGTTTTCCCCTTGAATAATTCTAGACCCTTCAGCATGCGGTTGATGTAATCGGGGCTGCCGTGGCGGGGGTCTGGCACTGATTCGGTGGGAACCCGATTTTCAGGTGCGCTTGCGTGGCGCACTGAGTGGGCAACATCGTTAAGCGATGCACCTATACATACTTTCCCGGAAAGTAGTTTGGTCCAGAACGCCTTGCTCAGTAGCCGCGCCAGGTAGTAATGCTTGAGCCGGGCGTGTGCGGCACCGGCTTCGGTGTGCACCCAGGGGTTGAGCAGGATCATGCCTTTGACGCGTGGGTCGGTGTGGCCATAGTAGAGTGCGGCTGATGCGGCATCGCACAGGCCCCACAGCACGATCTGTTTGATACCTGGTGTCTGGGTGGTGAAGCTGTCGATGGCGGCCTTGATGTCGGCGTCGATGGCTTCAAAGTTGCGCATGTCGCCTTCGCTGTCGCCCATGCCGCGGTAATCGAAACGGATGGAGGCGATACCTTGTTCGGCGAGTTGGCGGGCCAGCAGAGTGAATTGGCGGTGGCTGCCGGCGCGGTATTGCGGGCCGCCTACGATGATGACGACACCGGTTTCGATGGGCTGTGCGGGCTGGGTGATGATGCCGATGAGGCGGTCGCCGTCGCATTCAAATACGGCTGGGCGTTCGTTCCAGTTTTGGGTGCTCATGGGCTTAGCCAACTTTGCGTGGCTTCAATCAGGGCCGGGCATTCGGTGATTTCCTGGGTGGACCAGAAGGGGTCGCCCTGGACGGTTTGCGTTTGTAACGATACGCCGGCCGCATGCCAGGCATCGGCGATGCGCTGGCTGGCGGGGGTGACGCTGGTGCTGGCTTGTGCGCCGACTTCCAGCCAGCTTACGGGGCAGACTGGTGCAATGTTGGCGAGCTTGATGCCGCCAAGTTCGCGCGCCATGGCGGGGGAAAGCATGTTGCCACCCACTTCCACCCCCTGGCCAGCTTCGAGCTGGGCCAGCAGGTCTTTGGTGCCGGATTTGGATTGGCCTTCGGAAAGCATTTCGCTGGCGAGTTTGATCCGCAGAAACTGGGTTAGGAACAGGCTGCCGTCGCTGACAGGTTGCCACAGCAGCAGGCTGCGTATGCCCTGCAATCGTTGTGCCAAATCGGCAGCCAGCAGGGCGCCGATGCGCAATCCCCACAGAGTGACGGGCTGTGCGGTCTTTTCGGTGAGCCATGCGTGGCCCCGGCGGGCGTTATCCAGCCAGGCCGACCATGAGGCGTCGGCAAAGTCGCCTGCACTGTCGCCGCAGCCGGTGAGGTCGATCTGCAGGACGGCATATCCTTGTGCGGTCATCGCGCGCGCCTGCAAGGCGGCCATGCGGCGGGATTTGTGCATTTCTTCGGCGAAGGGGTGCAGGTACAGCACGGCACCTTGGGGCGGTTGATCTGTGGGCGCGGTGTAGATGCAGAAAAGCGGCCCGCGCGGGCTATCCAAAAAAAAGGGCTCGATACGGATGTCGGCCCGGTTCATGTCAGCCGCCGAGTTTTTGATCGACAAAGGCAGTCAGCGTGCCCAAGGTTTCAAAGGTGTCTGCGCTGATCTCGTCGTCATCGACGCTGAAGCCGAAGTGCTCTTCCATGGCGGTGAGGATGGTGACGACGGCCATGGAATCAAGCTCGGGCAGGGCGCCCAGCAGGGGGGAATCGGGTGTGAGGCTGCCGGCACGGGGGCCGAGTTGCAGGGTTAGGGCCAGTAGGTTCTTGATGTCTTGCGTGGTGTTCATAAAAGGCGCATCGAGGATCGGAAGACGGAAAGTGTATCCCGAATCGGTGGCACATTGATGCCTATGCACCATGGCCGCGTGCTCAAAACCACGTGAGGTTCGGGTGTATGCTTCTAACGATTCCACCGTTAACCGCGACACATGCCCCCGATTGAGTTTCTGCCACTCGCTGTCAATCCATCCGACTATCCCACATCACATTTGTCGATGCTTCCCACGACTCCCCGGATTGTATTTTCACGGCATGAGCAACGGAAGCTGCCCAGCGCTTTTCTAGAATGCCAGGACTTTTTTGTGTATGGGCGCTACGCGCTGGTCGAGGCGTTGAAACGCGCGGGTGTGGTGCCGGGCAGCGCGGTGTTGTTGCCCGCCTATCACTGCCGCACTATCGTCGAGTCGGTCTTGTACCTGGGGGCTGAGGCGCGTTTCTATCCCATGACAGCGGATCTGCGGCCCGATTTTTCGGCGATGCAGGGCTTGGTGGCGGATGGGGCGGTACGAACCTTGCTGATGACGCATTACTTTGGGTTTTCCAATGCGCTGGCAGATGCACGGCAGTTTTGCGAAAAGCACGAGATGGCGTTGATTGAGGATTGTGCCCATGCTTTTTACGGGGAGCATGAGGGGCACGTGCTGGGGACGGTGGGGCATTTTTCCGTGGCCAGCGCCTGGAAATTTTTGCCGTTGCGCGATGGCGCCGTGCTGCGCGACAACACCGGCATGACGGCTGCGATGGATTTGAAACGCCAGCCGATAAAAGACGAAATCAAGACGATGGTGTCGATTTTGCAGGACTGGCTGGGGGCACGACTGAACAAGGCGGTGCTGCCTGACGTGGATGTCAAGCGGTTGAGTCGACGCGCGCTCGAAATTGCGGTGGACACTCCGCAGCGGGAAGAGAAAGAGGGCGTTCAGTTTTTGCCGAATAGGGTCGAGATGGCAGGGTTGGCGACTTCCTGCTGGATGATTGCACATGCCGCACACGATCAGGTGATGCGCCGACGTCGGGAGAATTACCAGTATTGGCTGGCGGGGATGCAGGGTCTGCAAGGTGTGCGGCCCCTGTTTCCGGAATTGCCCGATGGTGTGGTGCCGTATGCTTTTCCCTTGCTGACGGATATCGGCGGTTTGGTGTTCCATGCACTCAAGCTGGCGGGTATTCCGATATGGCGCTGGGAGGACGTCGCGAAGACGGAATGCCCGGTGTCGCTGGATTACCGGTTGCGTCTGCTGCAGTTGCCCTGCCATCAGGATTTGAGCCGCGAAGAGATCGACTGGATGTTAGGCGTGCTGCATGGCGTGGTGCCGGGTCTGCTCGTCCAGGCTGACGGGAACGCAGTGCTGTAATTGGACGCTTTTATTCGTATGGCTGAATGTGTCGGGCCTTCCATACGGAAACAGAGAGGAATTATATGAAATGGAATATCTATCCCGCCGCCGAGATTGCGCAAATGGCAGATGGGTGGGATGACCTGAACGCGTGTGGCGCGCGTTCCCCCTTGTTGAGCAGCCAGTTCTTACAGTCGGCATTACTTGCGTTTGGCACGGGTAAAGAAAAGCTGGCGTGTTTGGGTGACCCCGCCGCGCCGGATTGCATGGCGGTTGTGGTGGAGCGCAAGCGGGGTGTTTGGGAGACTTTCCAGCCGTCGCAAGCGCCCATCGGTTTTTGGTTGATGCGGCCGGGCCTGGAACTGGAAGCTGTTGCACGTGCCTTGGTGGGGGCCCTGCCTGGGTTTCCGCTGGTGCTGGGCCTTACGCAGCAAGACCCGGAATTGTTGGCGCGGCCCGCTGCTTCGGCACATTTACAGACACTGGATTACATCGAGACTGCACGCATCCTGGTCGAGGGTGACTTTGAAGCGTTTTGGGAAAAGCGGGGCAAAAACCTGCGCCAGAATATGCGCAAGGCACGGAACAAACTTGAGAAGGCCGGGCTGACTGTAAGTCTGGTTTGTTTGACCGATCCGGCGGCAGTTGCGGAGGCGATTGCGCACTATGGCCGCCTGGAAAGTGCGGGCTGGAAGTCTCGGGATGGGACTGCGGTGCATCCCGACAATGACCAGGGGCGCTTCTATCGCGATCTTCTGGAGACTCACTGCAGGAATGGTGTGGGCCGCATTTACCAACTCATGTTCAACGACACCATCGCGGCGATGGACATCTGCGTTCAGTGCGAGGATGTCATCGTGATTCTCAAGACGACCTACGATGAGGTGTCGGCGGATTATTCGCCCGCGATGCTGATGCACCAGGAACTGTTCCAGGAATTGTTTCAGTCAGGCGAGTTCAAGCGCATTGAGTTTTACGGCAAGGTGATGGATTGGCACCTGCGTTGGACTGAGGATAAACGCACGATGTACCACATCAATTGTTATCGCTGGGGCTGGCTTAAGCGGATTTTGGCTGCGAAGCCTGTAGTGGTTGCGAAGGTTGAAGAATCGACGGTGTAAACATGGCCATTCTTGTTCCTGATCTTATATGGCATGCAGCCGGTCATCGTGCCGAGCGATCGGCACTTGTCGATGGCAAGCAGAGCCTGGATTACCGGCAGCTGGCGGCTGAGATCCGCCAGGCGGCCAATCTGTTTCTGGGCCTGGAGTTGCAGCGCGCGGAGCGGGTTGCCGTCTATCTGGAAAAGCGCATCGATACGGTGGTGGCGATGTTTGGCGCGTCGGCTGGCGGTGGCGTGTTCGTTCCGGTCAACCCGCTGCTGAAGCCGGAACAGGTCGGGCATATTCTGATCGACTGCAATGTGCGCATTCTGGTGACGTCGCCGGAACGGCTCGAGTTGCTGCGGCCGGTGTTGGCCCACTGCCGCGACCTGCGCGCGATTGTTCTGGTCGGCGACAGGCCGGTCGAGCCGGTGGATCGGCTGGAAGTGGTGAATTGGGGTGAACGGCTTACCGTGCCAGATCACCCGCCATTTCGGGTGATCGACAGCGACATGGCGGCGATTCTGTATACCTCGGGCAGCACCGGACGGCCCAAGGGCGTGGTGTTGTCGCACCGCAATATTGTGGCGGGTGCGGATAGCGTGTCGCAGTATCTGGGCAACACGCCGGATGACCGGATTCTGTCGGTGCTGCCGCTGTCTTTCGACTATGGGCTCAATCAACTGACCACGGCGTTCCGGGTGGGCGCCTGTGCGGTGCTGATGAATTACCTGCTGCCGCGCGACGTGATCCGGACGGTCGAACGCGAAAGGATTACCGGGCTGGCCGCCGTGCCGCCGCTATGGGTGCAGCTTGCTCAACTGGAATGGCCTGCGAGCGTGACGGAGCACCTGCGTTACATCACCAATTCGGGCGGCCACATGCCCAGGCCGACGCTGGATGCGCTTCGTGCAAAGCTGCCCCAAACCCGCCCTTTTCTGATGTACGGATTGACCGAGGCATTCCGCTCGACCTATCTGCCGCCGGAAGAGGTGGATGCCCGTCCGGATTCCATGGGCAAGGCGATCCCCAACGCCGAGATTCTGGTGGTTCACGAAGACGGAACGCCCTGTGCGCCGGGTGAACCCGGTGAACTGGTGCATCGCGGTGTGCATGTGGCGCTGGGTTACTGGAACGATCCCGAAAAAACTGCCGAGCGCTACAGGCCTGTTCCCGGTCAGCTGGCTGGTCTGGTGATCCCGGAACTGGCCGTGTGGTCCGGAGATACGGTCAGGATGGACGAGGAGGGGTTCCTCTATTTTGTGGGCCGCCGTGACGAGATGATCAAAACCTCGGGCTACCGGGTCAGCCCGACCGAGGTGGAGGAGGTCGTTTACGCTACCGGGCTGGTGGCCGAGGTGGCCGCCACCGGGGTGGCGCATCCGGTGCTGGGTCAGGCGGTGGTGCTGGTCATTTATGCGCCGGATGGCGACAACGAGGTCGCCGATCGATTGTTGGCAGCGTGCAAACAGAAGCTGCCGGGGTTTATGGTGCCCGCCAAAATTGAAACCCGTCCCGACCCCCTGCCGCGCAATGCGAATGGCAAGATCGACCGCAACAAGATATCAACCGGCCTGGCAGGCTTGTTCGAGGAGAACGCTACGTGAATGCCCCTATTCCCCATGCACCGCACCTCAATTTCCCGGTGGTGAAGAACGTGCTGCAGGTGGGCGGCATGCCGCTTACCCGCCTGGCCGAGCGGGTTGGCAGCACCCCGTTTTATGCCTACGACCGCCGTTTGATCAGCGACAGGGTGGCGCAATTGCGTGCTGCCTTGCCGCAGGATATCCACCTGCATTACGCCATCAAGGCCAACCCCATGCCGGCTGTCGTTCAACACCTGGCCGGGTTGGTGGATGGGTTCGACGTGGCGTCGGGTGGCGAACTCAAGGTCGTGCTCGACACGACCATGTCGCCAGAAAAAATCAGCTTTGCCGGGCCGGGCAAAAGTGAACGTGAATTACGTCAGGCCATTGCCGCAGGCATTGTGATCAATCTTGAATCCGCGCGCGAGCTGGAGCGGATAGCGGTCATTGCCGGCGAAACGGAAATACGGCCTAAAGTCGCGGTGCGGGTGAACCCCGACTTCGAGCTGAAAAGCTCGGGCATGAAAATGGGCGGTGGCCCCAAGCAGTTCGGCGTCGATGCCGAACGTGTCCCCGATCTGCTGGCGAAGATGAAAACCCTGCCGGTCGAGTTTTATGGCTTCCATATTTTTTCGGGTTCGCAAAACCTGAAGGCCGAGTCCATCATCGAAGCCCAGCGCAACACCCTTGAGCTGGCCCGGCGCCTGGCAGCACATGCACCTGGCCCCGTGCGCTTGCTGAACCTGGGCGGTGGGTTTGGCATTCCGTACTTTCCGGGTGAGCAGCCGCTTGATCTCGCGGCCGTCGGTGAGAACCTGGCCGCGCTGATGCCACAGGCGCGGCGCGATTTTCCAGACGCCGAGTTTGTCATCGAACTGGGGCGCTTCTTCGTCGGCGAGGCAGGGTTATATGTCAGCCGTGTCATCGAACGCAAGGAATCGCGCGGGCAGATTTTCCTGGTGCTGGACGGCGGGCTGCACCATCACCTGGCCGCCTCCGGAAACTTCGGTCAGGTGATCCGCAAGAACTACCCGGTTTTGGTGGGCAACCGGGTGGCGCCTGAAGGCGAAGTTCAACTCGCCTCGGCAGTGGGTCCGCTATGCACCCCGCTGGATGTGCTGGGCGACAAAATGAATCTCGGTCATGCGCGCGAAGGCGATCTGGTTGCCGTGCTGCAGTCTGGCGCCTATGGGCTGACGGCCAGCCCGACCGCGTTTCTGGGGCATCCGGCGCCGGTGGAAGTGCTGGTGTAAGTCTGCTTCAACGCCCGGCGAGGTTTTGCAACAGACGCAATGCGTAGGCGGTCGGGTTCGTATCCCAAGGAGTAAAGCGCGCGAGCTGATAGACATCGCCCTTGGCAGTTGATGCGCCGCGCTGTGTCGAGACCGCGGCATCGAACCCCAACTCGCGCACGATCTCGGCTTGTTCCGGCAGGTAGTCCACCCCCGGTTTGCCATTGGGGTAGGCAAACAGCCGGACGCGATCCCCCAGCATGTCTTCAAGTCGGGTTTTCCCGGCCTGAATTTCGGCGTGCGCTTCATCTCGGTTCAGCCTGGCAAGAATGGGATGGCGGTGGGTGTGCCCACCGATTTCCATGCCGGCGGCATGCAACTGTTTTAACTGGGCGGTCGTCATCATCAGGTCTTCAGGCAGGCGGTCGACGCCGGCACGTTCTGCGAGCCGGGCAACCGTGTCTTCCCGCTCGTCGAGTGGCAGATATTTCACCTGCGGCAAAAGCTTTCCGATGGCGGCGGCTTTTGCCGCGTCGGAGCCAAGATCGTATGCACCCAGGCCAAGCTCGCTCAAGTCCAGCCGGGGGTGAGGGCTGCGGCGGACACTTTCAATAACCGTATCGTTGAACATGCGCCCGCCGTTGAGATAAGACGTGGCGATGAAAAACGTGGCGTGAAGGCCGTGTTTTTGCAGGATGGGTAGCGCGTGGGTGACGTTGTCGGCATAACCGTCGTCGAAGGTGATCGCCGCCGCGCGTGC